>CANJEC010000010.1 GCA_947473395.1 Actinomycetota bacterium
ATCATCGGTGCTCGCATACCAGCGAACTTCACTACCCGACCCGTCAGGGCACCCATGATGGCGAAGGGAACGGAGTAGGCCAAGAACACAATCCCTGTCATGGCGGCAGATAAATTGCGGACATCTTGAAGCCAAAAGGTCATCAAGATGTTGATGGCTCCGAAACCCCAGTTAGCTAAGAAGGCAACCGCAACTGGGGGGCGATACGCGCGTGCATGCACAATCGCCGCCGCAATAAGTGGTTGGGCCGAGAATCGCTGCTGCAACACAAATACGCCAAACAGCGCGACACCCAATGCAAGCGGCCCAAGTACCGAGGGGCTCTGCCACCCCTTCATTCCAGCCTCTTGCAAACCATAAATCACACAGGTAACCGATGCAGTTGCGAGCAGGGCTCCGACTAGGTCAATTGGTCGCTTATCCCCGAACGACTCGGGGACGTAGCGAAGGATCATGAGGAGCGCAGCAAGCAGGACAGGCAGGTTGAGCGCAAAGAACCAGCGCCAACCAAGTGTCGCAACTAGGAGTCCGCCGACCACCGGTGCGGCTGCAGCAGCGGTGCTTCCGATGGCGCTCCACATGCCAATCCCCCAGGCCCGACGGTCACCAGTGAACGAAGTACTGACCACCGACAAAGAGGCAGTCATAAAGAGCGCCGTTGCGAAGCCTTGAATCACGCGAGCAATGATCAGCACGTCGAACACAGGAGCCGTCGCTGCAAGCAGGGTGCCGACCGAGAACACCAGTACGCCGATCACCAACATACGTTTGCGTCCATAGAGATCGGCGGCCCGGCCAGAAACCAGCAGCGGCCCCGCCGCACCCAGAGCGAATGCGTTGATCACCCACCCCGTGCTACTCGCCGGAACATCGAGCTCACGACCAATGTCGGGTAGCGCAACCGCTACGCCAGAAAAGTCGATGCTGAGCACCACCAGAGGCAGGGCAACAGCTATCAAGATGGCAGTGGTGCTCCGGCTCGACACAGTGATGAAGAGTAGAACAGGAGCCGAGGCGAAACAGTGGCCAGGAGCAGAGCAGCACTGGCACACTGAAAGCTATGACCACCGACACGAATGCGCTCAGGGGGACACTCAGATGAAGGTCTACTCACAGGCTGAGGCTGAGCAAGTCCTGAGTCTGGCACCTGCAACTCCGAGCGACCTCGGCTTGTTCAGCTCAAACACCCTGTTTGGGCAGCCGGGTATTTATCCGGATGGCCCGCCCATGCATCCCGCTGTTGGCCCGCCCTTGAACGAGCAGCAGGCCGCAGCGACGCTGGCCGATCTCCTTCCGCCAGGAATTGCCGGCGAGATGATCAACTTGTTTGCTGATCCAGAGCTGCACGCTCGAGTCCCCGACCCAAGCGTTCGAGCAGGACTGCTCCTGCTCAGCGGTGGGCCAGCGCAGGCACTGCTCGATGCATTCCTGCAGGGTGAGACCGAGGTACTGCGTCTTGGTGTAGGTATTCCCGATGGAGAGGGGCGCGTCATCGGGAGAGAGGTTGGGGAGTCTGATCAGTCTCGGCGTGTGATCAATACTCGTTACGAGTCCGAACACCCAGCGTTCATCGCACCCTCGCTAGCGCACGCACTTTGTCATCACGGAGACCGCGCTAGCAACGCAGAAGAAGCAACCCTTCACGGCGTATTGGGCGCAGTTCATGCTTGGCTCTTAGCTAGCAACCCATCACTCAGCGCAATAAGGACTGAACTTTCACGTCGGCAAGCCTCGCTCACCATCACTCTGCTGAATGCTCGAAGCCCCGGGTCTTGGTTGGCATCGGTGCGCTGCCCAGATGGGCCCGGCACGATCCCAGAAGGCAATCCGATTCTGCAATGCCCAGACTTATGGAGCATCCCCTTTACTTCTCGTGCCGATCCAGATTGTGATCTCTCTCTACCTGTGCCCGTGCAACAAGCTTTGGCCTGCTTGGCCTCAGACTCCGCAGGGGCAGTACCTGAGCGCTACTCAGACTCACTCGGTGAGTGGCTCACAGCGACCCTAGGTCGCGGCAGGTTCTTTGGCGCAGTCCCGCGCGCCCAAGCCGGCTGGGCGCTCGGTTTACTCAACCGGGGAGACACCCCCGAGCCCACGATCAACGAGAACTGATTCGATCTTCTAACATGGGTCTCCCATGGCAAAGCGTAAGCGTCGTTCTACCCTCCCCGAACCGCAGTCACCTCCTGTCATTGGCGGCCTGATCGGCCCCATGAGGACGGTTCCCGCTGGAATTGCTCGTCCCGATTACGCAGCCACCGGCGAGCCATCGACGCGCGACAGCAGGGCCATCCGCACAGCAGATGAGATTGAGGCCATGCGAGTAGCGGGTCGAGTTGCCGCCGAGGCTCTCATCGAGGTGGGCCGCCATGTTCGACCTGGAATCACTCACGATGAACTTGACCGTATTGGGCATGAATTCATGGTCGAGGCTGGCTCGTATCCCTCAACGCTCAACTACCGGGGGTTTCCGAAGTCCCTGTGTACCTCGGCAAACGAAATTGTTTGTCACGGAATCCCTGATTCTCGCAAACTCGCAGATGGTGACATTGTCAATATTGACGTCACGGCGTACATAGAGGGCGTGCACGGAGATACCTCTTGCAACTTCTTGGTGGGCGAGGTTGACGAACGCTCTGCTCAACTCGTTCGCCAGACGAGGGCTGCGATGCACGCAGGTATTTCGGTGGTCAAGCCGAATGCCCGCGTGTATGAGATCGGCCGGGCGATCGAACAATCAGTTGCCGAGTTCAACTACGGAGTCGTGCGAGAGTTCATTGGTCATGGCATTGGCGATCAGTTCCATACCAGCCTGCAAATTCCGCACTATTACGATCCTCACAACGACACTGTGCTCCTGCCGGGAATGACCTTCACTGTCGAACCGATGATCAATCTGGGATCGAACCGCCTCGAGATGTGGGATGACGGTTGGACAGTTTCCACTCGAGATATGCAGCGGTCCGCTCAGTTTGAACACACAGTTTTGGTCACCGAGTCTGGCCACGAACTGCTCACCATCCCGGCTCAAGGCCCACCGGCAGATGTGCTGTTTGCCGACGTCAAACTTGGCCTGCAGCCCGCCCCGTAAGGGCGGCTTCGGCCGTCGCTCCCACTCTGCTTCCCCTGCCATCTAGTCGCACTTGCCCAGGAGAAGTCTGTGAGTCCTACCCCTGCGCCGTGGCGGCCGACTGCGCTGCGATACAGCAACGCTGCTGCAGCGCTCACCGCCCGGGTTAGCCACTATCGCTCTCGCGTGGAGCAGTCCCCGCTAGCTCGACGCGTACTGTCTCGACGGCTGGTGGTGCTCGTGGTGGCCATCACGGTTGGTTGGCAAGTCACGAGTCAGCTGAATGCTGCTCAACGCGCACAGCATTCTTGGGGGAACAGCAGTGCAGTACTCATGGCTGTTCGACCGCTCAAGGCCGGAGATCTCATCGACTCCGCTTCAGTTCGAATCGAACAGATTCCGACACGCTTCCTGCCCGACGGCGCGCTGGTCGAACTGCCACTGAACCGTCGCGTCAGGATTGCAGTCAGCACAGGCGAGATTCTGTTGCAGAGTCGCGTCTCGGCCACTGGTGCCGGAGCTCTGAGCGCAACTCTGACCACTGAGACCCAAGCCGTGACGCTTTCGCTTGGCGAGGCCCCAGCCCCTGTTCAGGTTGGGGACCTCGTAGATGTCATCTCGGTAAGTACTGCTGCGACAGGCCTTGACTACGGCGCGCTTCACGGAGATGAGATCGAAACCGAGAGGGTGGCAACCGCTGCTCAGGTCATTCAGGTCACCCAAGGCCAGGCCACTCTTGCTGTGCGACGGGAGCAGGTAGATGAACTCGTGAGAGCGGCTTCTACGGTTCCGATCAGCCTAGTAATCCTGAGGTAGGGCTCGAGTTCTCCTCATGCTCCGGAGAGCGAAACATCTTGGATGACCAAAGAACACGCACCGTCGCCGCCGCGCAACCATTCAAAATCCCCGCCAACTTCTGCAATGTCAAGCAGAAGTCGTTGAAGCGTTGAAGCCAAGGTGAGTTCTCGAACCGGCTCGGCAAGCGACCCCTTGCGAATCATCAGGCCGTCAGCCCCCACTGAGAAGTCACCTGAAATGGAGTTCACCCCCGAGTGCATTCCAGAAAAACTATTGACATAGAGGCCCAAGTCAATTGAGGACACCAACTGCTCAAAGCTGCGAGTCCCTGGCTGCATGACAAGCAGTTGTGCACCAACGCCCGGCAGGCTTCGTGTGCCTCGCACTGCTGAACCTGTAGAGGCCAACCCACTGCGCCGACCCGAGTAAGAATCCTGAAGAAATCCCTGCAGCACACCGTCAGAGATCAGCAGGTTCGAACGACATGCAAGTCCTTCCCCATCAACCTCTTCGGCACCAATTGACTCTGATCGAGTTGGGTCATCAGTGAGCGAGAGCAGCGGGGATGCAATCTGCTCACCCACTCGTTCACCGAACGGCGAGCGCCCCTTCAGGACGGACTCCCCCGACAACATTCCCGAGACAATCCCCATCAAAGAGATTGCTAGGCGGGGCTCGAGCAGAATGGTCATGCGAGCAGAAGGTGGCTTGACGGCGCCAAGAAGACGAGTAGCTCGATCGACTGCCTCGGCAGTTGCATGGTCAAGATCCAACAACTCTGGGACCCGACCCGAGTCATAGCCGAAGCCAGTCTGAGTTTCTTCGCCTACGCGAGCTAATGGCTGTGTAGAGATGGAGCAGGAGGCACCGCGGTCCACAGCTTGAATTCCAGCTGTAGACAAAATCACCGACTCACCCCACGCATCGCCATAGGCAGTGGATCGGATCCCCGTGATTCGAGAATCGGCGGCAAGCACCCGCTGTTCCAGTTCTAGGGCAAGTGCAATTTTTCTTTCTACCGGAAACGCAACCACCGAATCCGACCACCCATTTTGAGCAACAACCTCTACGCCGTCAGGTACGGCAAGGCCGTTCCACTCGTCAGGTTCGGCAAACTCAAGGTTGTCTCGCGCTTCACGCAACGTCTCGACCAACACTGTTGGATCCAGACTGCCGCAATGAGCAAAGCCAAGCCGGCCATCTCGAATCACGCGAATTCCAGCACCCGATGAATCCGCTGAAGTGAGCGACTCAACTTGGCCCTCATAGACCTTGACGGTGGTTGAAGTTGCTCGGCTCAGCAGTACTTCGACCTGCTCCTCGCCGGCGGCTTGGTCAAGAACCGACGCAGCAAGGGCTAACAAATCTTCGGAGTGGCCAGACTGCTGCTTCGACACTGTTGCGGTCACTGTCCGGACATCGTCACATCAGCAATGGCCAAGGTCACGCCTGTTGATTCCCACGGGAAGTAAGTCAGGTCCGACCCGATGGCAACCACGTCGCCGAGCATCCGCTGAAGAGTCGACCCGATGGTTACTTCGCGGATCCCCTCAGCAAGTTCACCGCCCCGAATACGTATGCCATCAGCGCCTACTGACAAGTCACCCGAAACTGGGTTGACTCCAGAGTGAAGCCCCGCAATGTCATGTACCAAGAAGCCGTCTCCAACCTGCGAAATAATCTCTTCAGCAGAGAGTTCCCCAGGCATCAGCTTGATGACATGTGGCCCCACTCCGGGCGCCGCACGGTGACTCCCTCGCTGCGCCGACCCAGTGGAGTTCGTTCCGGCAACCCTTGCGGTGTAGGCGTTATGCAAATAACCCGACAGCACTCCTGCATCAATAAGCGGGACTCGTCTGCAAGCTAGGCCCTCTCCGTCGGTGTCAGAAGCCGTCGGGCTGAGTGGATCGGTTGCATCGTCAAACATGGTCAAACTCGTTGCCGCAATTTCTTCTCCGACTCGGCCCGCAAACGGCGATCGCCCACGAATCACGGACTCGCCAGAAAGCATCTCTGCAATCAGACTCAAGAACTGAGAGGTGACATACGGGTGGAGCACCACAGTCAGACGCTCGCTCGGTGCCTTTGTTGCGCCCAGCAGGCGCACGCAGCGTTCAACGGCCTCATGTGCAGCAGAGGCGAGATCTAAATCTTCTAGGGCACGGCCTACCGAAAACCCAAAACCAGTGGTGGTATCTTCATCGTCTCCAGCTAGGGCATAGACCCCTAGATACACCGAGGTTTCTGCGCTTGAGCGTCTGATGCCAGTGGTAGAAGCAAGGGCTGTTGCCATCACGGAATCGGCATAATCGGCAGACTCAATGCCAAAGATCCTTGGGTCGCCTGCACGGACCTGGGCCTCGAGTTCGATTGCCAAGCGAATCTTCTCTTCGGTGTCAGCATGAACTAGGCGCTCATCGAAGAGTGACAGTTCCTCGGGCTCCACCCCGTCTGGTTCTGCTAGGCCCGCATTGGGATCTACTGAACCGAAGCTGGCATTGTCTCGAGCCTCTGCAAGACACTCTTTGAGCGCAGCGTCATCAAGCACTCCGGCCCAAGAAAGGCCCTGCTTTCCTTGCGAGATTATCCGGATTCCGACGCCTGCTGAGTCGGCCGAGACGAAATGCTCAACCGCTCCCTCAAAGGCACGAACCTCGGTATCTCGGCTCCATGCCACCACTGCCTCAACCTGCTCGCCGGGCTCTGCCATGGCAACAATACGATCGGCAATTTGTTGCAGTTCTTCTGGGTTCACGCTGCTGTTCCACCGATGGTGAGACCACTCGCAACTCGTAGCGTGGGCACGCCATCTCCAACCGGAACCCCTTGGCCGTCTTTGCCGCAGGTTCCGGGCCCACCCATTGCAAAATCGTTTCCAACTGCATCGATCGATGTGAGCACACCTGGACCGTTGCCAATGAGGTTGCCTTCACGCAGCGGTTCGGTGATCTGGCCACCCTCGATGAGGTATGCCTCGGTCATGCCGAAGACAAAATCGCCGGTGGCCGTGTTGACCTGCCCGCCACCAAGATGCGAGATGTACACACCAGATTCGGTGTCAGAGAGAATTTGCTCTGGGGTTGAGGTACCTCCGAGAAGGTAGGTGTTGGTCATGCGCACCATAGGCAAGTGCTGATAGCTCTGACGCCGGCCGTTACCCGAGGATGCTCGGCCCTCGGCTCGCGCTCGAAGACCATCCCACATGTAATCGACCAGAATGCCGTCTTGAATCAGAACGTTTCGTTGGGCCGGGCGGCCTTCGTCGTCAATAGCAAAGCATCCCCACTCGCCGCCCATGGTGCCGTCGTCAACGAGCGTCACGAGCGTGGAAGCAACTTGCTCCCCGATCCTTCCGGCAAAAACCGAAGCACCCTTCCCGACGAGGTCAGCCTCAAGCCCATGGCCGCAAGCTTCATGGAACATGACACCCCCGCCGCCCGGGCCGATCACCACAGTCATCTCGCCCGAGGGTGCTGGCCGTGCAGCCAACTTGGTAATCGCTCGCTGCGCTGCCGTGCGAGCAAGATCGCCTACCTCATAGGTGTCAAACAACTCAAAGCCCACCGACCGGCCGATGGACTCACGGCCGGTCTGCATGCCGGTATCTCCAGAAGCCACAGCTGAGATTGAGAACAGAGTTTTCACCTGCTCATCAGTGCCGAGTGTTCCATCGGTATTTGCCACCAGAATTCGACGATGAGAATCCGCATAGCGGGCCGAGACCTGAGTAATGGCGGCGCCTTCGGCTCTTGCCATCTCATTAGCCATCAAGAGCAACTCTACTTTTTTGGCCTTTGGCACATCTCCCGGCATGATTCGCACCAGGTTGGGTCGCTGCGCATTGACGCGGTCAAGGTCAACGATGGTGGTCCCTGTTCCTGACCCGCGGGCGGCCGAAGCAGCAGTCTCGGCAGCAGCAATCAGCCCGGCCTCTGATAAGTCCGAGGTGTGAGCAAAGCCCGTGGACTCACCAACCACTACTCGGATTCCCGCCCCGCGGTCTCTGCCCGAGGTGAGTTCCTCGATGCGACCATCGTCAAGCAGAGCCGAGGAGGATCGCTTCTCTTCAGCAAAAATCTCTGCAAAATCGGCGCCGCGAGAGGCAGCAGCCGCTAGCACTCGTTGGATAGTTGGCTCTTCGAGCATCGGTGGGTCCTCCTAGATTAAGGATCAGTAGAACAGGGCACGGCGAAGATGGATGTGCCTCGGCGCAACTAAGTGTTTACTGTATCGGTTGTGCCTGTACGCCCCGGCCTGTCGGCCTCTGTAGAACTCACTGTTTCTGAAAGCGATACTGCTATCGCGTTTCGCTCCGGGGATGTCCCTGTTTTGGCAACCCCACGGATCATTGCCCTGCTCGAAGAAGCCGCCGTTCTTGCCGTGCGGAGCGAACTTGAAGCTGGTTCTTCAACGGTTGGCGTGCGAGTTCAAATAGAACACATCTCGCCCACGGCAGTTGGCGGACAGATCACTGCCGAGGCTCATCTAGAAAAAGTCGAGGGGCGGCGACTCATCTTTCATGTCTCAGCCCGCGACGAGCGCGGCCTCATTGCTGCAGGCAAAGTCACACGGGTTCTGATCAACATAGAACGGTTCTTGGAAAAAACTCGCTAGCTTCCAGCGCCGTTCCTCCACTGGACTGGCACGTCTGCCTGCTGAGTCCTGAACTAGGTGGAGTCCTGAAGTAGGAAGAGTCCTGAAGTAGGTAGAGTCCTGATCTATATGGACGAGGAGGAGCGCGAGGAGGCACTGCTAGAGATTGACGGCACGCTCCTTGCCGCACAGCTGCCCCATAACAATTGGCGAAGCGTCCTGTTGCGGTTACTGATCAGTCTGGCTTTCCTCAGCCTGCTGTTCTGGCAACTACCCGATGTGTCACTCGGGGACGTCATCCCAGAGATCAGCAGTGCTGCAATTATTTGGGTACTCGTTGCAGTTGTGGTGCACATCATCGCCTATGGCCTGCAAACCGTCCGCTGGTCCACCGTCTCCACCACGCTCGGGATCGGCCTGCCGTTCAGGCGCATGTTCTCACATTTGCTCGCTGGCGAATTTGTCTCGAATGCGCTTCCAACATCTTTTGGCGGGGATGTGGTTCGAGTCAGACGTCAGGGCCAAGACACCGGAGACTTTGCAGACGCGTTCGCAGCCACGGCGCTTGAGCGACTGACCGGGTGGCTCGTACTGCCGTTTCTCTCTACGGCGGCCATGCTGATTCACCCTGAGTTCTTGCAACTCGGCACAGCTTCTGTCGTGGCCGTCGCGATCAACATCTCAACAGTGGCTGCGCTCGTTGGGATTCTCTGGGCAGCAGGCCACAAGCGGGGTGCGGGGCGCTTGATTGGACGGAGCGGCTGGCAACGCTATCTAGCGGCCGTTCACCTAGGGGTGCTTGCCTTCAAACACCACCGGGTCAGAATTTTTGAAGTGTTGATCGCAGGCCTGGGTTTTCAGTTTCTGCAGTGCGTGTCGGTTTATGCCGCAGCTAAGGCACTCAACATTGATGAGGTGACCCTGTTGGCAGCGCTTGCGTTCTTCCCACCGACGGCCATTGCGCAAAACCTGCCCTTCGCGCTGGGCGGACTAGGGGTAAGGGAAGCAGTCTTTGTGCTGTTCTTTGGTGCACTCGGAGTGCCTGATGCCGAAGCGATTGCCCTAGGACTTCTGGTCTACCTGATCTTCATTGCAGCTAGTTTGGCCGGTGCGCCGAGCTTTGCATTTGGCAGATCCCGCAACAGGCGAGCCGACCTTGCAGGGGAGACATGACGTGCCGGCATTTCGGCAGTAAGTTGTTGATAACCCATGGAAAATACTTCTTCACATTTGCTGGACTCGATTCATGGACCGGCGGACCTCACAGTTCTAGACGGGCAGCAACTTGAGTTGCTTGCCGCAGAGATCCGTGAGTTCATTGTTGATCGCGTCAACACCCACGGCGGCCACCTTGGTTCAAACCTTGGTGCGGTAGAAATCACCCTTGCGCTGCATCGCGTTTTTCGCTCGCCCCATGACATCCTTCTGTGGGATACCGGCCACCAGGCCTACGTGCACAAAATGCTTACGGGCCGATGCGAAGATTTCGACACCCTGCGCCAAGAGGGTGGGTTGTCGGGTTACCCCAGCCGCTCAGAATCAGACCACGACTGGGTTGAGAACAGCCATGCATCCACAGTGGTCTCCTACGCCCACGGCCTAGCAACTGCGCTGCACCTCAACGGCGAGAACGACCGCCAAGTCATCGGAGTTCTCGGAGACGGCGCTCTCACGGGCGGGATGGCCTATGAGGGGCTCAACAACCTGGGTCACTCTGGACGCAAGGCCATCATCATTTTGAACGACAACGGTCGTTCCTACGCTCCAACAGCATCGAGTCTGAGCGAAAGCTTGGCCAAGCTGCGCTCCTCCACCACCTACCGTAAGAACAGCGCTCGAGTTGAGCGACTGATCGCAGATCTACCGCTTGGCGCCTACCTAGAAAAAGGCGTAGACGGAGCCAAAGCTGCAATTCGAGAGATGTTCGAGCCGCCTGCGTTTTTTGAGCAACTCGGGGTGAAATACCTCGGCCCCTACGATGGCCACGACATCGCCACTCTTGAAGAGGCGTTCAGAAACGCCTCCAAGATAGACGGCCCAGTAGTGGTGCATTGTTTGACTCAAAAAGGTCGCGGCTACGCACCTGCAGAGAACGATCCGATCAAAAACATGCACGATCTGTCGGAACTAAAAAATGGTTCCTATACAGCGGCGTTTTCGGATGCCATCTTGGTCGAGGGTGCCAACCACCCAGAGCTCGTAGCGATTACTGCTGCAATGCCCGACTCCACTGGACTCCTTCCCTTTGGTGAAGCCTTCCCGGATCGCCTGTTTGACGTCGGAATCGCCGAACAACATGCCGTGACCTCGGCAGCGGGCATGGCCATGGGTGGGTTGAGGCCAGTCGTGGCCCTGTATGCCACCTTCCTGACTCGGGCTATTGACCAAGTCAACCTTGACGTTGGGATGCACAACCAGCCAGTGGTGTTTGTACTTGATCGAGCGGGAATCACCGGAGACGACGGCCCCTCGCACCACGGGGTCCTAGACATGGTCTTGTTGTCAAAGGTGCCCGACTGCACAATCTTTGCTCCCTCGAATTACGCCGAGGTAGCGCAGATGCTTCACGATGCGCTTGAGCTCTGCACCGAGGGGCCTTCGGCCATTCGCTACTCAAAGACCATGCCGCCCGAAGGCCAAACCACCACCGGTTCCGGACTCTCGGCTCGACGGGTTCGGGCTGGCCAGGACGTGTGCCTCATTGGCGTAGGCAAGATGTTGGCAGCAGCTCAAGAAGCCGCTTCGCGCCTTGAACAACAGGGAATCAGTGCAACCGTCTGGGACCCTCGGGTAGTCAAGCCGCTTGACCCGGAGATGCTTGAAGACGCCGCTGGCCATCGCTTAGTCATCACGATTGAAGACGGCCTACGTGATGGTGGAATCGGCGCATCAGCGGCCGACTCGCTGTCCCAACTAGCACCGACCGATGGACCTTCGGTCAGAGTGCTAGGCGTGCCGACAGTGCACCTGCCACAAGGCAAGCCCGACACCATTCTGGCCAAGCTTGGCTTGAATGCAGACGGTATCGTGGATGAGGTCCTTGCTTGGAGTCGCTCTGCGGCGGGACAATCCCGCTCGGCTGATTCCTAGCTAAAGAACGGGTTTTCTCCAGAGGAATGGTCAGTCGCGTCAATCACCTCGGCTGCTTCGGGGATGTTGTCTCGAATGCTCTGCTGGATACCCTGGGTCAGGGTGGCAGCACTAGCAGAACAGCCTTGGCAACCTCCGCCCATGGTCAGGTAGACGTTGTTCTTCTCGTCTACACCAACCAGCGTGGCGAACCCGCCGTGAGCGGCCAGCATCGGGTTGATGCTCGCCTCTAAGAGTTGCGTGACCTTGTCTGCAACATCGCCAGTCAATTCAATGTTGATATTTGCCAAAGGATCGGCGCGATTGGGATTGCGGATCACCAAACCACCTTGGCCTGCGGACTTCGGAAGGTCTAGCTCGGCTCCGCGAAGCAGTTCCACCGAATCAGTTGGAATCACGACAGTCAGGTCGTCAACGGTGTAGCGAACGTGGTCCTCATCGATTGAGTCAATCTCCTCAAAAGACAGGTCGTAGGTGTATTCCACACCCTTGGTTCCGGTGATTGCTACGCGTAAAGCCAGAGCAGAAGGGTCTGGTTCGGCAGCGCGAATGTCTCGGACCGTGGCAAGCGCCTCAGAACTTACGTTCATCACCACGTCGCCGGTACTACCAGAATCAGAAGTCTTCGACTCTTCAGGGGCAAAGGGACTCGTTGGGGGCGTATCGAGGCTCATAGGACTCGGAGTTTACTCGGAATTCTTGTGCTTTATTCGTTCGCCCCACCGCTAGGGTGTCTGTCATGGGAACCTTCTCGCGTTCGTTAGCCCTAACAAAAGCCTCTTGGGAGGTCCTGCGAGAGGACAAGGAGTTGATTGCCCTGCCGGCAATCTCTGCAGTGGCATCACTGATTTTCGTGACCCCATTTTTTGCCATCGCAGCCCTCTCGCTCAGCACCAATGACGGAACCGCTGGCTCTTCAAGTTCCTCAACTTCTGGCGGGGTAACTCTGGCGCTTCCCGGCTACATCGCTCTGTTCTTTGCCTATCTGATCGTGGCTTACATCACGATCTTCTTTCAGAGCGCTCTGATTCTGGCGGCGAATGAGCGCATGACTGGCGGAAATCCAACGCTTAAATCCTCTTTGCAGGGTGCATGGAAAAATGCGGGGCACATCCTGCCTTGGGCAATCATCAGCGCCACCGTTTCGATCGTGCTCCAAGCAATTCAAGAGCGCGCTGGGTTCATCGGCAAGATCGTGGTCGGCCTAGTTGGCGTGGCTTGGACGCTTGTCACGATGCTCGTCCTGCCCATCTTGGTGATCGAGGGAGTCGGCGTGAAAGAGGCCTTGACCCGCTCAGGAGCAGCCTTCAAGCGCACTTGGGGCGAGAACGTCGTCGGGAATGGAGCCATCGGCTTGATCTCGTTCTTGGCGATGTTTGCGGGCATCCTGGTCTGCGGCGGCATCATATTTATTGGCACCTCAACGGGACTCTGGCCAGTGGGCCTGCTCGGGGGCATCTTGCTTGTGATCTGGATTCTCTTGGTGAGCGTGTTCTCTACTGCACTCTCTGGCGTGTTCCGCACAGCGCTCTACCGATATGCCATGTTTGGCGAGTCATCCTCGGGCTTTAGCCAAGACCTAATCGAGCATGCATTCAAGCCAAAGAAACCCGGTACAAGCAGCGCAATCTAAACGCAGGCCGTGTCTTGACCGCGAGCCCTGTCTTGACCGCATGCCCTGACCGATTCGACCGCATGCCCTGACCCAACCCGGACGTTTATGGTCGACTATCGACCAAAACCATCCGAGTTGAACTCCGGCGGCCGTTTGGTCAGGTCTTGAGGCCGAGGTCTTCGGCCTCTCCGGCGAGTTCAAGCCAGGCCTCTTCCTTGCTTGCGACGACCTGCTCTGCAGCCTCAAGCTCAGTTCCAAGTGAGGCCAGTGCGACATGATCCCCGCTCGCAGCAGCTGCGACGAGTTGGTCGTTCAGTGCCGCAGCCCGCTTCTGTGCCGCTGCGAGCGCCTTTTCTGCCTTGGTGAGTTGATGGCGAACCGTAGAGGAGCTCCGCGGTGGCTTGGCTGCCGAGACGCTCCCTCCAGATCCCGTTCCAGAACCCGTTCCAGAGCCGCCTGCTGAATCTCCGCTCCGCCCTGCACCTGTTGCAGCACCTGTTGCAGAACCAGTGGCCGAAAGGCGTCGGCCCGAGCCTCGTGCCGCTCTGCGCTCATCCTCGTAAGCCGCATATCCACCAGGGCGACGAGCGGCTGTTCCTGCGCCGTCCAGCACAATGACATCTGCCACGGTGCGTTCCAAGAATGCTCGATCGTGACTGACCACAACCAGGGCACCGGGCCACTCCTCAAGGAAATCCTCGAGCTGTCGCAGGGTGTCAAGATCTAGATCGTTGGTTGGCTCATCGAGTAGCAGCACATTCGGGCGCTCGGCGAGCGTTAGCAATAACTGCAGACGCCGGCGTTCCCCACCGGAGAGCAAGCCAATTGGAGCCCATTGTGCATCACCGTCAAACCAGAAGGCCTCCATGAGAGCAGTGTCGCTCCAGTCGGCATCACCGTGGCCGCCGGTTACGGCATCCCGTACGCGCTGCTTCGGATCGAGTTCGCGGCCCTTTTGGTCGTAGTAGCCGATTCGCACAGTCGAGCCCACATCTACCGAGCCTGTCCGGGGCTTCAATCTTCCTGAGATGATGTCGAGCAGCGTAGATTTTCCGGTTCCGTTTGGTCCAACGATACCCAAGCGCTCGCGATTATCTAGCAGCAGTTCAACCTTGTTAAACAGGTCCGCTCCCGAGCCATATCCATGCGAGACCTGATGGAGTTCAATGACTCGGTCCCCCAAGCGGGGCACGCCTGTATGAAGCGGAAGCTCACCGCTTCGGGCCGCTGCCTCGGCACGTCCAGTCACGATTGCGGTTGCTGACTCAATTCGAGCCTTGGGCTTTGAGGTTCGCGCCGGCGCACCACGGCGCAGCCAAGCAAGTTCAGTTCGAGCCAGATTCTTGCGAGTCTGTTCAGCCTTTGCAGCGTGTTCCTCTCGCTGAGCCCGACCCTCTAAATAGGCGCCGTATCCGCCCTCGTGTGTGTACCCCTTTCCGCGATCTAGTTCCAAGACGCGAGTGGTGATTCGATCCAGAAAATGGCGATCATGCGTAACCAGAACTAGGCCGCCACGGTGCGCTGCGAGGCGATCCTCGAGCCAAGCAATCGCGTCAATGTCTAGATGGTTTGTTGGCTCATCCAGAATCAACAGATCAGTCTCGGTGACGAGCGCACGAGCCAATGCCACACGCTTGGCCTGTCCGCCCGACAAGCTGCTCACGTCCTGATCCATCAGCGGACCAAGCCCTAGGCGGTCAGCTACCGCCGTTGCTTCCCACTCTGCTTCTTCGAATCCAGCAATCACTGCTTGGCGCACTGTGCCAGCGGGAAGCTGCGGATCTTGAGCCAGCACATCAATGCGTACGCCCTTCCCGCGACGCACCGACCCAGACTCAGGGTCACCCGTGCCAGCAATAATGCCGAGCAGCGTGGACTTTCCGCAGCCATTCAGGCCGACTACCCCGAGTCGGTCCGAATCGGAGATCGTAAACGAGACATCCGCGAACAGCGGCCGGCCGGGGCGACTCGCCGATACGGCGTCAACATCAAGGAGGATCACTGCGCAAAGCTACGGCGCAACGGCCCTGCGCGCCGAACTGGACTGCTCAGGCGCCCAGCAAAATCAGCTGCGAGTCACCCTCCCGAAGCTGGAGCGGCTTTGTTCTGTAGCCACCAGTCACGGTAGATGCTGTAGATCTCGTCGCTCAGGCCATTGGCATACAACTCGGTAGTTTCTTCGACCTTGATGTGAAGGCCATCAGGTCTCAGTTTGGTGTCAGCCAATCGATCGGGACCAAGAAATGCTGGTAGGTCCAGAACTCTCACCGTGGCCGGCCGGGATGCTGCAACCTCCCGCATGAGTTCGTGTAACCGTCGCATGCGCGCTGGGTCAGCCTGCTTCTGCAGAGCCTCTGACTTCCCCTCTTGAGCCCATTGCCCGTATTCAGGCCACAACACCAGCAACACCATTGCCCCGTCGGCTGCGAGAACGTCAACCGCTGTTGTGAGCTCAGTTCTCACAAACTCGTCAACTGCGGGATCCCCGAGCGATGACCAGGTTGTGGAACCAGGCAGGCGAACGTCAGGAACCTCCCAAGCGCCCGTAATCAGCTGTGCGATATCGGGATGATTTGCAGCCACTGCCTGTGACCACCGATCAGGCCATGTCCGACACTGGTCCGTCACCACCAAGTCAAACTCCACGCGCAACATGTCAAAGCGACTCACTCCGCAACCCAGTTCAACATCTCCGCCGATGTCAGACACTCGACCAGTGCTTTTGGTGGACTTTGCATCGGCTGTTGCCATGCCCATCACCATCAGCAGCGCAGTTGAATCTCCAAAGGTATCTACGGTTGCCACTGCTGGAGGCTGGGGAGTTTCTGCCGGAGGCTGAGTGGTAGTTGATCGAGAAGCCGTAGCTGCAGAACGAGCATTGAACTCATCTAGGGCGGACTCAAAGTCGGTACTCCTAGAGGCCTCGTCAATTGGCCAAGGGATGAGCGCCAAGAGTGCAACCACAGCCATGGCACAACCCGCGACTCGCAGAGACCAGTCCCGACTCGGCCAGCGTTGCAGGCGCACCGGTTGCTCTAGGAGCCGAAATGAAATCTCGGCCACAGCCAACGAGCAGCTAATTGCGAGCACTGCCTGCGGGAGCCGACCCCAGCTGGGCAATTCCTGACGAACCACCAGAAAGATTGGCCAATGGGCCAAATAGATGCCATAGGAACGAAGGCCAAGCCAGCGCAACCAACCCATTGAGAACGCCGCACGAAGCGGGGACCGTGGCAAGGCGAGCGAGGCAATCACCACACAACTCATCAATGCATAGAGAGCAAACCCGCCCCGATACAACCATGCGCTTGCCTGTGGAAGCGTCCACCACCAGTAGATCTGCAGAAACAACAATGCGGCACCAAGCACACCCAGGCTCACCCTCCAGTGCGCAACTAGGGCCAGTTTGCGACGAACCGGCTCCCTCGAGAGCACCACTGCTAGAACCCCACCGAGCAGCAATTCAGCAGCGCGAGTATCGGTGCCAAAGTAGATCCGATCCTTGGACATCGTAAATATCCATGGCAGCGCAGCCGAGCACAACGCCAGCGCGCCGAGCGTCAATCCAATGACGCGTAACCGCGCCTTACTAACCCGCCAGAGCAGAACCAACAGCACAGGAAAAACCACATAGAACTGCTCTTCAATCGCCAGGCTCCAAAAATGAAGCACGGGAGAGGGGGCAACAAATAGGTCGCCATATGAGGCACCCTGAAAGATGAAATGCCAGTTCGCCACTTCGAACACCGATGCGAGGATGTCTCCCTGCATGGTTGCTCGTTGATCTGCTGTAGCTACCAGCCAAGCAAACAGAGTCGCCACTAGGGCCAAAGTGGCCAGCGATGCGGGCAACAGTCTGCGGAATCGCCTGCCCCAAAATGCTCGAAGCGCAACAGTTCCGTTGCGGGCCGACTCGTTGATCAACAGTGTCGTGATCAAGAATCCGGAGAGTGTGAAAAAGGTCGAGACCCCCAAGTACCCGCCGATCATCACCTTAAATTCGGCGTGATACAGAACGACTGCAGCCACCGCCAAACCACGCAGCCCATCAAGTGCCGGAATGGCCGGCAGGCGCGGGCCATCCGGGCCAGCCATCGTGATGAAATCTCGCGTATCTGATCTTGTGGAATGCATAAGTGAAAAAACTGCGGTGCAGGGAGCCCCTACTTTCGCGCATGAAACGACGCAGACCACTGTTCACACCGGCCAAGCATTCAGAATTCTCAGCAGGGGTTGGACCGAGGCAGAAGTTCCTCCTACGGTTCGGTGATGACTGATACTCCAGCAGCACCCACTCTGGCCGAGCACACGTCCGCCTCCGTGACCTATTCCCTAGTCGAGCAAACCGCAATCATCTCTGTGGATGACGGCAAAGCCAATGCACTCATCCATGACACGCTTGGCGGAATTGAGTTGGCCTTGGATCGGGTTGAGGCTGATGGTGCACTTGCGGTCGTCATTGCTGGACGGGATGGCAAATTCTCTGCGGGTTTTGATCTTGCAGTCATGACGAGTGGACCTGAGCAAGCTAGGGAGCTTCTTGGTCGCGGTGCCGAACTTGGGATCCGGATCTTTGAGTTCTCACGACCTGTTGTCCTTGCGGTCACAGGCCACGCGTTGGCAATGGGCGGAATTTTGCTGTGCTGCGCAGATATCCGAATTGGAGCCGAGGGCCCCTACAAGCTTGGGCTGAATGAGGTACGCATCGGAATGCCTGTTCCCGCTTTTGCTGCCGAGGTTTGCCGCGATCGCCTCTCCCCTCGATTCTTTACCCAAGCAATTCAGCTTGCCCATGTGCACTCACCCCAAGAGGCCCTGCAGGCAGGGTTCTTAGATGAGGTAGTAGCTCCCGATCAGGTAGTGGCTCGGGCAACTCAAGTTGCCACGCAGCTAGGTGAAACGCTGCATGCTGGTCCGTTTCGGATGACACGAGCGACTTTGCGCGGTGCGCTCGCTCAGCAGCTACGAGAGGTACTCGCAGAGGACCTGCTTATTTTTTCAGTCGAGCAGTAGCCCAGAAAGCCGGTCAACCTTTGGGTCAGTAACCGAGTTCATCACTTGGAGTAGAGACACAGGCTTGGTCGGCGCAAACATTGGTGACCTTGCCCTTGGGCTGGAAGAAGGCCAACTTCTGCTTCATCACTGCTGGCTGCCGACGAGGATCCTCATGCGGGTCTGCGCACAGAGCGGAATCCGCGTTTCCGGCGTTCGCACCGCTGCACTCCGCAATCCACCGCTCACTCATGATGGGCGTGATGTTGCCGCTCGGTGGGGCCATTGTTCCCGAATCCCAAAACACTAGGGCCGATCCCTCGTACGGGAACTTTCGGATGCCAGGAAGGTTCCAGAACCAGAACGGCTGAACTCCAAGCGGAGCAGAGGTTGCCGAAAGCGTTGGCTTGTAGATCGGCATCTTGAGGGTGCGAGCGATGTTCTGTGCAGTGATCGGTGCTACTTGATGATCACCAAACGCGACGTCGATGATCACTGAATGGGCAGGTGTGCGCTCATAAGCACGATCAGTCAGGTGCTGCACATAGCCGCTGGTCTCACCGCGATCCCAGAGCATCTGAATCAGGCCAAAGGCAAGTTGCTGATCCAATGCGTTGGGGTACGCCTCACGCAAAATCGAAGCGAATCGATCAAAGTCAACGCTGCGCTGAAGAAGCGTTGAGTAGTTCATACCGGTAACCCCGAGCACGGCATGGGTCCAATCTTGGGCCACGGCGGTTACTGCGCCGCCCATGATTCCGCCCTCGCTGTTGCCATCGAAGTAGGCCGAATCAGTGTTGATCATGTTGGCACCAGAACTGGTTTGAAACTCGGGGGCGTTCCCGAGGCCGTCAAGGTGAATCATCAACCGCCCGAGATACAACGTGTTGAGCATGCTCTGTTGCAGACGATCAGGAATTGAGGGGAACAGGTTGATATCGGTGAGAGCCTGCGATGCAAAACCAATATCGTCAGCAGCTAGGCCAATCCAACTGGTCGCGCAATACAAGGAGTTGTTTGCCGCAGCAGTTCGTTGCACCGAAGTCGATGCAGCCTCTTCTGAGGATCCAAGAAGACCGTGGCCATAGACAACTGGCACGGCCTCACCATTTGCAACAGCTGCCTCGGGCACCGTGCAAGTAAACTCGGCGGTGTAGATGCTGTCCGAGACTGGGTCGCCGTTGAGTGGGCTGTAGGTCATCCGACTGCCCGGCGCGCCGCCGTTGTCAAGGTAGAGAGGCACTTCAAAAGTTCCGGTGACGACTTTGTCGATACCCTTTTGCAGGTCGGTGGTGCGAGTTCCTGTCACTGCAAATGTGGGTGACTGGCCATTCAGTTGACCAAACGCATCGTCGCGCATGGAGAGCATTCGGCCAGCGAGAGTGTCGGCGGAGGCAACGGTGAAGTACCAGGTCAAATAGAGGTCGGCCCGGTTGATTCCAACAGCAGCTTCTTCAGCGAAGATTGCTTCAAACTCGTTACGACGTTCCTCGATGACCGGATTTGAAGTGGGGTTGTTATCTCGTAACACCCGAAACCCGATCGGAGCTGGCAGCGTTTGGCCGTCTGCGCCTTTGAGATTGCGAAGAGCTACCGCAAAGCGGTGAGTCTCGATGAGCGAGGTTGCGGGACGAAGGATCAGCGCCCGGTCAATATCATTTTCGGCACGAAGGTCCATCTCTGCCCAGTGAGGAACAAGCTGGCCGCTATCAAGATCCACAATGACGGTGGCCGACTCGGCCGTGGTCGAGAATCCAATATTTGTCTCTACGGGTAGGGCAGTTTTAGAGGGGTCGATTCCTGGGACGTGAACCAGAATCGGAGTAGAGGGGCTGAACCCGTCGTTCCGGTTCCACTCTGCTGGATCTAGGGCTTGGCCATCTACGTTCTCAAGTAGGCCATCAGGAATGCTTACCCGCCGGCCAGTGCCGGTGGTGATGTCAGCAACCGTGTAGGCGTCACTTGGGAAGGGCAACAGGCAGGAACGAGTAGTGAGTACCTCACAGCCGGGTGGGGTCTCTTCAAGGGAGGCCTGCAACTCAGCATCACCCACAGGATCAAGGCCGATGGGCTCGGGCGCATCTCCCGAGGCCGAACTCAGCGGGGTCTCTGCTGGGACGGGGTTTCCTTTTGCGATATCGCCCGTAAAGGCGGGCTTAGCAGCCTCTTGTGTGCTGCATCCCAATGCCACAAGGGCAGTTACAACTAACAGCAAGGGCAAACGAAGACGAGCGTTCACGGCATTCCTCTATCTCGGCCATTCATGACAGTGCGACCATAGCCGGGGCAACAGCGGTGCAGGAAAACCGTCAGCAAATGATTCAGTGGATCTGTTCCGAACACGGTGTCTATCTGCCACAGATTGGCCATGGACGCGTGCCCCTCAAACGAAGCAACAGGAGCGCTCGGTAGTCCTGCTCCGAGGGCGATGCAGCCGCCGGATCGCCTGAACCTCCCACGCCACGCCACGTGGTGAAGTCAAACTGGTAGGCGCCGCGGTAGCGTCCCGAGGCACTGACAATGGAGTAGTTACCACGGGATTCGCAACGGCGAATGCGCGCCAAGGTGGCCGATTCCTGTGCCGATGGGTTACCCCTGACCGCAAACTCGAAAGCTGGCGGGCCTGGAGCGGCCTGTGCAGGAGCCGCCGCTGGGTCTGCTGGATCAGAGGGTGTCTGCTGTCCATTTGCTGAGGCCGCGGCGGCTTCCGCTGCGGCAGCTTCAGTTGCAGCACGCTTCGCTGCGGCAGCCTCGATTGCTAGTTGTTCGCGCTGGGCCGCCGCTAATTCTGCTTCCGCATCGCGTTCAAACCCCGCTGCTTGTATCGCATCGAACTGCGCCTCGACTAACTCGCGTGATGCAGTTTCCAACTGCACGGCGAGCGAGGCGCGACTAGGAGCAGCGGCAGCTTTGAGCGCTTCGAAGCGCTGAGCGGCCTGATTCGCAGATGATGACTGACCAATCGAAATATTGCTTTGCCATGAAAGAGCTACAGCTTTTTCTGGGCTGAGCGAGGCACGAAAAATTGCGGACTGCCCACCATCGATATACGCAGCAACTGCATAGTCGCGTAACCGCTGCCGAGAGGACACCATCTCGGCCGTCAGGGCTGAGTCCTGTTCGCCGAGGCGAGTTGCCTCAGCCTGCAGCAGAGAAACGCTGAGCGTCAGCTGCTCTGAGCGAGCGTCAGCTTGCTCTCGCTGAGCCGTGGCTGCTGTCAGAGCAGTCTGCGCAGCAGCAACTCGTTGCGAGGGCTCACCGGATGCTGCCGCCCCGTTTGTCACGGAACACAACAACGTCAGCGCTAGAGCAGCCGCAAAAACACGCGCAAATGAAACCGGCTGTAGGAGTTGATCTGTTGAGGGGGATTGAGGCTTCATGGTGTACTCGCTGCTGCCGGCGCCTGTTGGCTTGCTAGTCAGTCCTTGGAGGAACTCCTGCGACGACGGCTCAAGATGATGAGCACTGCCGCAACTGCTAGCGAGGCCCCAGCCACTGCTAACAGCACTGCACGGTTTGCGGTTCCTTCTTCAGGTGCAGCAGCTACAGGAACCCCTGAAGCCTGTTGCGTCTTCAGACCGTTCGGCGCAGCTTCAACCTTCGGCGCAGCTTCAACCTTCGGCGCAGCTTCAACCTTCGGCGCAGCTTCAACCTTCGGCGCAGCTTCAACCTTCGACGCAGCTTCAACCTTCGACGCAGCTTCAACCTTGGGCGCAGCTTCGTCTGCGCCAACCGAGGCTAGGAGTGCGTCAACGGGTGCAGTCTCACTTGTTGAAGCTGCTGGACGCGGGCGCTTGGGGTCGTAAGCCATCAGATCTCTCCAGGGTTTGCAGCAGTTGCGGCCTGTGCCCAAGGGGCTGCAATTGCAGGTGGCATAACAGATTCAGGGTCTAGCACGAACGATAACGCCGTGAACTCGCCGGCGGCCTGAGTTGCGCCGTCTCGGGTTAGGGCCCCAACTGGCTCAGACATCGCAGCGGCTTCGGTCACTGCAGCACGCAGCCGTACTGGAGGATCGAGTACCAAGCCAGGGTGAGCTTCGCTGAGTACGCCATACCAGTGGTTGGCGTCGCGAGTTCGACCCAGACGGTTGATCACAATGCCAGCAACTTTTGGCCTGCCCGATCTGCGTTCAGAAATCCGCTTCACGTTGAGCAGGATTTGATCGACGCCATCGGAACTCCATGCCGCAGGTTCGGCCACAATCAGAACCCGATCAGCGGCAAAGAGTGCGTTCACTGTGAGTAAACCAAGTGACGGGGCGCAGTCGATCAAGACATCGTCGTAGCGGTCTGCAACCCCTTGGAGCGCTACGGCTAGTCGATCTTGGGCCCCGATCATGTCGGTAGCAAGCTGTGGCTCACACTTGGCTAGTTGAGGGGAACTCGGTGCGACGTCAACGGGCGTTGCAAACTCGGGGTGAGACCAGCCGGCTCTCTGGATAACCCCGCCGATCGATCCACTTGCATCGCTGAGCAATGCAGTATCGATTGCATGAACCACCTCGTAGACGCCAAGGCCTGTGGTTGCATTTGCTTGGGGGTCAAGGTCAACCACAAGGACTCGTCGGCCACGCGCGGCGTAGGCCGCGGCGAGTCCGAGAGTGACGGTGGTCTTTCCGACACCACCCTTTTGGTTCACCAACGCGGTGATGCTCATTCCATAAACCTACCTAAGTAATCCCAATTTGGTGGCCACGCTCTGCATAGGCGCACAGAGCTGGGGCCACCCGGATGCTCCTCACAGCCTCGAATTCGCTGTCACAGTCACTACCTAGTGTCGGTCCACCGCTGCTGAAGCAGTGCCCTTCCCCTGACATCAACTAACAAAAGGAACGGTCACATGACTGGCTCCGCTCAACCGAATCCGCCAATCCGTCGCACCCCCTCAGGCAAACCCGTGCTCATCTTCCTTCCGGGATGCCCAGACTGCGATCTCACCTGCGATCCCCTTCTCGCTCAACCCAGCGGTGGAGACACCTATCGAATTCTCGAGGTTCCAACAGAGTCCGCCACCGTGGGCATTGACGATCTGGTGATCGCCCTGGAGTCAGACTCGGTTCTCGAGTTTGTTGCCGTGATTGAACGCCGTTGTCTGGCCTCGTTTAGCTTTCACTTGCCGGGATGGATCAACCGCGAGCGCTTTCTCGACCAACTCGCCGCAACGGGGGTCGCAAGTAATGAAGTACGACTAAGAGTCTTCATGTGCAACGCCTCCTCCCCGGAACAGGTTCACGACTTATGCGATCTGCTACACGAGTTCCGCGTCAGCGCTCGACTCTGCGATCACGTCACTCAACACTGGCAGGCCTTGTCAGCCTGAAGCGGCCCGCTGGAGTCAGGCCACCGCTGTGATGTCGGGTTCGATGTAGATCAGACCCGATGCCCGGCTACAACTGCTGCAGCATAGAGATGAGTGCCCGTGTGCTCGGCTCTGGGTTAGGCCACACTCATTACTGTGCCAGAACTCCCTGAAGTGGAAACGATCCGCAGACAGCTCGACCCACTTCTGCGCAACTGCAGCATTGTGAATGCTTGGGCCTTTGACTCACCAAAGTTCACACAGGCTCATGATGCAGTCGGGTCGCGACTCTATGGAGTGAGACGCAGAGGCAAGTACCTGCTGATGGACCTTGACTCCCCTACTGGAAAGCGCGAACTGATTGTTCACCTCGGCATGACGGGCCGACTCTCGGTTTCTTCAAACGCGCTCATTCAAGACACCCTCGACCATCAAAACAGCCTCCACGATCAAAACACCCCGGCCGCAAGCCCTCAGAAGAGCTGGGCGGAATCTGCAGCAGTTGACTCTGAGGACAGTTCCTCGCTTCGCCATCTCCGGGCAGTCTGGACTCTGGATGACGGACGCTGCTTGTACTTCGATGACGTTCGACGGTTCGGTCGGATTGCAGTCGTTACAGCTGGCGAGCACAGCCCACTGGCCACGCTCGCGGCACTAGGTCCGGAACCATTCGATGTCTCCTTCACTCCCGAGTATCTCCGTGCGCAGATCAACTCGAGCAAACGCTGCATCAAGACGCAGTTGCTAGCTCAGAGGGTTGTGGCGGGCTTGGGAAATATTTATGTCGACGAGGCTTTGTGGAGGTCACAGGTGCACCCCGCAGCGAGGAGGCTCACGGTCATGCAGTCAAAAAAGCTCCGGGATGATATCCGCGATGTCCTGAGTGCTGCGATCAACAACGGGGGAACCACACTGCGCAATTACCGAGATGCTGCCGGTGCAACAGGTAGCAATCAGCGATACTTGGATTGCTATGGCAGGGCGGGTCAGGACTGCCTCCGTTGCGGGTCGACCCTGAAGCGGATCGTGATAGACGCCCGAGCCACGGTGTATTGCCCGAGATGTCAGAAGCGGTAGCGAGGACCTAGTCGGACAGCATTCAAACCCACCAACTTTCGGGGTACGTCGACGCCTACGACCAGCCGAGATGGACAAGCACGTCGCTGGCTACCTTGAACGCCAGGGAATCAACCGCCGCCGTAGTGTCAGGTCCTGATGCCACCTACATACAAGAGCCGCGCCACCACGACAGTCGCAGAAGCCACGATGACCTGACGCGTCGAGCGGCGGAGCGGGATGGTGTCGGG
>CANJEC010000011.1 GCA_947473395.1 Actinomycetota bacterium
CACCGTTGAGCCTGTGCTTGCGGAATGTTTCGGGTCCGATGTGTTAGTCGTTGATGAAAGCGGCGACTACGAACTCTCTGAGTATGGGGCGCCGGTGTATGCACGTGTGCTGCAAGGTGATCCAACCAGACTCTGCATCTTTGCAACCGTGGTCGAAGGCATTGAGCAGACTCCCGAACTCTTGGCTGAAATCAATGACCTGAATAAGGGCTACGGATTTGTGAAGCTGCTTTGGCAGGATGGCGAGGTCTTAGTTGCTGGGGATCTTGTTGCAGAGACGATCGACGTGGCAGAAGTGCAGGCACTCTACGAGCGAGTGCGCTTTGTGGCGAGCGAAATTTCGCCCACGATTGCAGCAGTACACGGCGGAGTTGCAGCAGAGCCGATTGAGGTAGCGCGATGGGATGCCTACACCAGGACTGCGGTCTTTGCCGAGGTTACCCAAGGTCTCTATCTTGATCTTTCTGGCCCCGACGCGGTTGAGGAATGGCCATTTGTTGGCCCGATCCATGCATTAACTGCATGGAACCCCTTCGGCCGGCGTCAGGGCGAAGTGCTGAATCAACTCAAGACTTCTCACCTTGCCAGCCGCCTGCTGTTCGCCGGCGGTTCAGTGGTGCGTTCGGACGGCCGCAGCTTCGAGGGTGACTATCGGGAGGACGGCCTAGTCGTTTGGGGCCTCGAAACCGAAGCAGTGCGCCGCATAGCATCCGAGTTCAGACAAGAAGCAGTGTTTCGCATTGATGCAGACAACCTTGAAGTACATGCCGTGTTCAACGATTTCGTCTCGTCAAGGCCCAGACTCGAACACCGCCGAGCAGTCGAAGAGTTGACTCAGGAACTCACAGAGGAATTAAGTGAGGACCTCACCGATCCGGAGCCAGAGTTCTAGTTGAGTTCTGGGCGGTCCACCGCGCCGATCTACTCGGTTGGTTCAATGAGGTAGTTGCCGCGCTCGGGGATGACATATCGAACCCCGCCTCGGGGGTCAGCTACATCGCCTGTGCGCCGAGGGATCAGATGGATGTGCAGGTGGTCAATGGTTTGGCCTGCAGCCGCGCCAGCATTAATGCCCAGGTTGTAGCCATCAGGAGCGAACCTGCCATCAAGAATCAACTTGACCTGAGTCGCCAGTTCCATCAGTCCTGCCTGCTCGCTTGCCGTGGCATCCCACCAGGTTGGGATTACCCGGTGCGAGATAATCAGTGTGTGGCCTTCAGTAACCGGGAATCTGTCGAAGATGGCAAAACCAACATCGTTGGAGGCAATCCACTCAGTCTGGGGAATCTCGGAAAACGTTGAGGATGGCAAGACCATTGCAGCAGCGTAGTGAGCGAGATCAAGACGCGGATCGTTGATGGAGAACATTGCAACGAGTAGGCAAGTAGTTTCGGCAACTATGCAAGTGCTCGGAATTGATTTAGCGGCTCAACCAAAGTCCACTGGCCTAGTCCTGCTGAGCCGCGTTGAAACTGGGCCTGTGGGGTCTACTTGGACAGCTGAACTCCCACTCGGCGAAGCAACCGATGAGTTCCTGATTGGGTTAGGAACCCAAGTCGATGTCATTGGAGTTGATGCGCCACTGGGGTGGCCGGAACCCTTTGTGCTTGCCATGCAGGCACATCAGGACTTTGCTGTCTGGCCGGGAACAGAGAATCGACGGCCGCTGACTCATCGACGAACTGATGACTGGGTTCGAGATCAGGGCTGGGGCCAACCCATGTCGGCTTCAGCCGACAGACTCGGCTCGGTTGCGATGCGGTGTGCGCTCTTGCAGAGGGAGTGGGCTAAGCAATGGGGTAATGCTGCGCCTCGTGATGGGAGCGGCAGGTTGCTCGAGGTGTATCCGGCGGCCGCACTTCGCGTGTGGGGAATCGGGCAGCCTGGTTATAAGGGCGGGACGAAGGATCCGCAGGACCCGGCCCGCTTAGCTCGGGAAGAGATCGTGA
Source organism: Actinomycetota bacterium (assembly GCA_947473395.1). Taxonomy (GTDB): domain Bacteria; phylum Actinomycetota; class Acidimicrobiia; order Acidimicrobiales; family Microtrichaceae; genus IMCC26207. The sequence goes on from CANJEC010000011.1 coordinate 1,950, forward strand.
GCTCGTTGTCTAAGGCTACTGACTCATGGCTGGAACTCTCGGCGGTCCGGGCTGGCTGCGTAGCTTCGGATCACACGCTCGATGCTCTCCTATCGGCAGTTGTGGCTGTAGCGGCTCAGAATGGCTTCACTGCTGGGCCCGAGACTGAGGAAGAGTTGAGGTTGGCGAAAACCGAGGGTTGGATCCACGTGCCACTCAAAGGACTGCAAGAAATTTGTCTTGCGTAAAGAGGGTCCTTGTGGGTTGGCCCTGGTTGGTGTTGAAGCCGGTCTGTGTTGAAGCAGGTAGGTGTTTAAGCCGAGTCCGACGAAATGGGGCAAAGTCGCCGGACTCGGCAGCGCCGAAGCGCATGTCGACCTATCTGCCACCGACACGACCCTCTCCGGCACGCGACAGCTTCTGTGTGGTAGCCAAACTGTATGGGCAGTGAATCTGCACAAACAGTGAAACTGCTTCGACAGAGCAAATAGCTCGACAACAACATTCTGCTGCGGGGGTGTGACAGTCACTTTCTGCGCCCGATTTCGCCCAAAATCAGGGCCTTCTGGGTAGTTTTGCTTGAAGCGCGGCCTTGAACTGAGTCATAGTGTGAATTGTCGCTTCGCTGTGGGCGCATGAGATAACCGGGGGTTGTCGTGGGATTCTTTAGAATGAGTCGTTCATCTCGTGCGGGTTTGGCATTGCTTGCATGTGTCGGACTAGCAGCGGCCTGCACTCCAGCAGCCCCGGGTGGTGGCTCAGGCGGCGGCACTGGTGGCACGGCTGACATCGTCAAGCCGAGCGTGATATCGGTTGATGTTTCGCCCCTGGCAGTTGCCCCAGGGGGCAGCTTTACCATCTCGGCACTCGTGACCGACGCTGTGGGAGTCAACACCGTGGCCTTTGCAGTGCGTCGAAATGGCGCACCCGCAGGATTCTGCGCAACCACCGCAACGCTGGTATCTGGAACGGCTCAAGCTGGCCAGTGGGACCTAACTTGTACGGCACCAGCAGTGGTGAACTCGGGTTCCTACCAGGTCAATACAGCCGCTGCAGATCTTGCTAACAACGCCATAGTCATTGGCGATGGCCCAGTGAGCGCAACAAGTGGTCACTTCAGCATTACGGGGAGCACTTCTGATGCAGTGGCTCCGGTAGTGGTTTCGGTAACTCCAGCGCCCACAACCATTGTGCGGGGAAGCTCCTTTACAATCTCTGCTCGGGTTACCGATGACACAGCAGTTGGTGCGGTGCTCTTTCAAGTGCGTCGCAATAACTCCACTCCAGGCTGGTGTGTCGCACAAGCGGCATTGACTTCTGGAACCTCGATAGACGGAATCTGGACCTACCAGTGCACCGTGCCCGTCGGAGCAGCAGCTGGTAACTACACCATCAGCACTGCAACGAACGATGTGCTCAATAACGTTGCGTACCTCGGCGACGTTGCTAGCCCCACTGCGACGAGCGGCAATTTCACCGTCACGCTCTAAGGCGCAAGCAGATCGCTAATTTACTTGGCGGTCCCGGCCTGCCCAATACGGTTCGCGAAGCTTGAACTTCTGCAGCTTTCCGGTAGCCGTGTGAGCAAGCTCATCTCGAAACTCAATCGAGGTTGGGCACTTGTAGCGAGCGATGTGACCCTTGCAGTGTTCCATCAATTCAGCCTCGGCCGTGGCGCTTTGAGCTAGGTCGCTGCCGGGAACCAGAACCACAAGCGCCTTGATGGTTTCCCCCCACTTCTCGTCAGGAACGCCGATCACGGCCACCTCTGCAATATCGGGGTGAGAGAACAGGGCATCCTCGACTTCAATTGAAGACACGTTCTCGCCGCCAGAGATGATGACATCTTTCTTGCGATCGTGAATCCTGACGAAGGACTCGTCATCGATGATTCCGCCGTCGCCGGTATGGAACCAGCCGTCTTCTAGCGCAGCAGCAGTTTCTTCTGGTTGGTTCCAGTAGCTCTTCAGCACTACGTTGCCGCGGGCTAACAGTTCACCGTCGCTGTCTACGCGCAGTCGAACGCCCAAAGCTGGTGCACCGGCGCGAACCAACTTCTTGGCGCGGTCGCCTGGCGAGAGATCGTCCCATTCGCTGCGGGATCGGTTCATAGTCAAGAGCGGTGCAGTCTCGGTCAGGCCGTAGATCTGAATGAATTCCCAACCGAGTTCAGTCTCGACCCGTTCAATAATGCGCGTTGGCGGCGGGGCACCAGCTACAACAATCCGAACCTGCTGGCGGTCATCTGCGCCACTGCCTGGGATTGGTCCGTCCCAGTCTGCGGCTGCTTCAAGAATCATCGCCACAACCGCTGGGGCGCCGCACATCAGGGTGACTCCGTGAGCATCAATGCGTCGCAGAATCTCGGGGCCTTCAACTTTGCGCAGCACAATTTGCGGCACACCCATGGCTGCCACCGTGTACGGAAATCCCCAACCATTGCAGTGGAACATGGGCAGGGTATGCAGATAAACATCGCGGTCGCTCACGCCAGCCTGCCATCCGAACGTGGCGGCATTGACCCAGAGGTTGCGGTGTGTCATCTCGACACCCTTTGGCCGTGCTGTTGTGCCACTCGTGTAGTTGATGGTGGCCGTGGCCTCTTCGTCTGCCTGCCAAGGTGTTGCCTGCAGGTCATATCGATAGAGCAGCTCGTCGGTCTGTGTGCCGATGATGAGTTTCTGCGGAGCTGTGACCGCTGAGAGCGACTCTTCAAGTTCGGGGTCAACAAGTAGCAGGGTGGCGCCGGAGTGCTCAACGATGTACTGCACCTCATCGGGGTGGAGGCGAAAATTGATTGGGACTGCCACACGGCCCGATGCGGGTGCCCCGTAGAGCAGGGTCAGTAGACGTGCCGAGTTCTGCGAGATGATCGCTACGCGATCCCCTTGGGCAACTCCGAGCGATTCCAGCCCTGCGGCCAGAGCGGCTGCCCGGGTGGCAACTGCGTGATAGGTCAGATCGGTGAGCGGAGGCGCTGGCTGGTCAGTCTCATCAACAATGCCGACTCGGTCGCCGTAGACCAGATCGGCGCGCTCAAGGTGATCCTGGACTGTAAGTGGTACCTGCATGGAGCAGAGGGTAGGGCTACTGCTCTGCAGCGGCTGCGTACTTGGCCAGAATCTTCTTGCGCTTCGAGGGCTGAATGTTCGCGAGCGTGACGTCGCCGCCGTATTGCTCCAAGACTCGGTGGTCCATTACTCGCCGCCAGATTGGAGGAAAGTAGGCCAACCCAAGCATGCCGCCATAACCAGAAGGCAGTTGCGGTGCCTCCTCAAAGTGCCGAAGTGTTTGGAATCTGCGGGTGGGGTGGGCATGGTGATCCGAGTGCCGCTCGAGTTGGTACAGCAACAAGTTTGATGCCACGTGATTGCTGTTCCAGCTGTGTCGTGGTTGACAACGCTCGTAACGGCCTTCGGCGTTCTTTTGCCGGAGCAATCCGTAGTGCTCCAGATAGTTGACAACCTCGAGTAGCGAGAAGCCAAACACAGCTTGGATAATGAGCAGCGGCAGAACGCGTAGGCCAAACACAGCTAGCAGACTGCCGAACAGCAGCACAGAGAGCGCCCACGCGTTCAGCACATCGTTGTGGATGCTCCAGACGCGGCTTCCCTGATGGCGCAGGCGCTTTGCTTCAAGTTCCCAGCCCGAGCGCACTCCGCCCCAAACTGATCTTGGTAGGAAGGCCCAGAATGATTCCCCAAGGCGTGAACTTGCTGGGTCTTCTGGGGTAGCTACCCGAGTGTGGTGGCCTCGATTGTGCTCAACATAGAAGTGTCCGTAGCCCGTTTGGGCAAGCGCAACGCGAGCGAGCCAGCGCTCTAGTTTTGGTTTTTTATGGCCGAGTTCGTGAGCTGTATTGATGCCAACGCCGGCAACAGTGCCGATGGTCAGGGCAAACCCAAGGTAGGCGAACCAACTCAGATTCTGAGTGGTCACCACATGGCAGGCAAAGATCAAGCCGGCAAATTGTACGGGTAGAAACAAATAGGTACACCAACGGTAGAAGCGATCCTTGGCTAAGGGTTCCACTGCCCAGTCCGGTGGGTTCGAGGTGTCTTCGCCAAAGATGCGGTCGAGCAGTGGGATGAGCAGCAGCACCCAGATCGGCCCGAGCCACCAAAAAATCTCCATGCCAAATCTTGCTGACTCGCGGGCTGCCCCGAACGGAAGAAGGGGCACCACCACTCCGAGCAGCCAGAGGTAGCGCTTTTTGTCTCGCCACGTGACGGATTGGTTATTGACCGTTGAACTCAGGGTTCTCATGGTTGGACCTCTGTGTTTGAGATTTTGGGTGTGGGCTGGTTCGCAGTAAGGACCGGAGTCAGACTCGCAGCCACAAAGTTGGCGATGACTTCCGGTGAGTCATCGGGTGCACTCACTGCATAGCTAATGAGCAGGCGAGTCAGCAGGTCAGCAGTGCGACGCAGGTGGCCCGAGTCAATCTCTGGTTGACCCATCAGAATGACCAGTTCGACTACCCCGCGCACCTGGCTCATGACCGGACCGCCGCCGGTGGTCAGCAGAGGAATGAGTGCGTCTGGCTCGGTGCGAACGAGTTGGTCAAGGAGTGGGTGCTCACGCAGGGCAATGAGCGCCGCTAGAAACCCGGCTTCGAGTGAGTCCTGGGGGCTGTCGAACCCGGACGCAGCCCGGATTACCTGCTCAATCAGTGTGGAAGTTTCCTGAACCACTACTGCAGCGATCAGGTCATCTTTTGATGTGAAGTGCCGGTACAGCGTTTGGCGAGAGAGTCCGGCAGCCTTTGCGACATCGCCCACGGAAAGCCGGGATATTCCATGAGTCGTTGCAGTTGTGAGTGCAGCATTGAGGATCTGATCGCGAGTACTTCGCGTCAGCGACTCTGCAGGAAGGGGTGCGAGTGGCTCCATGGGTTGACAGAGTAACAAAGTTTGTCAACTTGTCAACCCGTGCGCAGGCCCGGGTAGTTCGAATATGACTCCTAGGAGGGATTTATTGCCTGCCCGATAGTGAACCAGGTCCACGGCTTGGGGCCACGAGCGTAGCGACTTGTTACAGACTCGATCTGAAAGCCCGCTGCCTCAAGCAGTTCGGGCATCTCTCGAGTTAGATGGCACCCGCCGGCTAGAGCCCCCTGAAGCGGGTCAAGCCTGCGCTGCCATTTTGCAATAGGAGCGTCAGGTGAAAGCCCGTGTTCAAGGAAGTGAAATCGCCCTCCGGGCTTGATGACTCGCCTGAGTTCATGCAGCGCAGCCACTACATCGGGAATGGTGCACAAGGTGAACGTCGAGAGTGCTCCGTCGCAACTATTGGTCTCTAAGGGAAGTGACTCGCCAGTCAATCCAACTTGTTCAATCATCGGGTACTCGACTCCTGCAGCAGACCGAGCAGTCCGTTCAGCGGCAAGCTTCGGCTCTGCCATGCGAAGTGCCTGTTGTGAGGGTTCAACGGCAAAGACGCGGGTGACCTCGGCGGGATAAACAGAGGCGTTGGCCCCCGAGCCAAATCCAATCTCGACGATGACTCCCTCCAGGCCAGCGATTGCCTTTTCTCGCCAAGGGAGCATCTCTGGATTGGCGCACATGGCGTCCACCATCCGAGGGAGAACTCGTTCGTTATACAGGCTGCCCAAGCGCCAGTTCATGGGAGCAGGCTAGGTGGTCGGGAGCGTGCGAGTTTCTCTAGCCGGTTGTGCCGACCGAATGCTGTCCGCCTCAGTCTCTCGCGCAGCCTTTGCCAAGTTTTCGATCATGGAGCCAAAGACAATGTTATGAAGTGGGCTAATCGAGAGCCAGTACAAGCGTCCCGGAAGCCCACGAGGAATAAACAACGCCCGCTGATGTAGCACAGTAATGCTGCTGTTCGTAGAGTTGCTGCTAGCGGGACCTTCCTCGGTGGTGATCGAGAATTCAAGCCATGCATCCCCGGGCAGCTTCATTTCGGCTCGCAGCCGCAAGAGTTCGTTCTGGTCGACCTCTTCGACCCGCCAGAAGTCGATGGCATCGCCAACAAGCACATGATCTGGGTCTCGGCGGCCACGACGAAGGCCCACTCCGCCGACCAAACGGTCCATCCAGCCGCGCAGTCGCCAAGCCAGCGGAAGCGAGTACCAGCCACGTTCGCCACCAACGCCTTCTACAGCCTGCCAAGTATGCTCAGCGCTCGCTCCTACCACCGTTGAGCGTTCATCTCGGTAGACGGTGCCTCCGCTCCACTCGGGATCGGTTGGCATAGGGTCGCTGGGTGCGCCTGGCCACTCGGCTCCCGACCACCGGGTGATTACCTGCGCCGAACGGATTTTGTCGAGTGCTAAACGCACGGCCTCATCGAAGCCAATCAGAGGACCAGGGAGCAGAGTCTCAATATCGTTCTCGCTCGCCACAGCATCATTGCGGAGCGACTCGATGAGTGGCTGCGCAATCGCTTTTGGAACCGGTGTGACAACGTTGACCCAGTGGCTCGAGAGCCAAGGTGTGAGGACCGGCACCGGAATGATGATTCGTTTGCGAAGGCCGTCAACTTGAGCGAATCGCTGCATCATCTCGCGGTAGGTCAGGACGTCTGGACCGGCAATATCGAAGCGTCGATTGGTCTCAACGGGTAGCTCAAGCGCCTGCGTGAGGTAGCGCAGCACATCTCGAACAGCGATTGGCTGAACATGTGAACTGACCCACTTTGGGGTCACCATGACCGGCAATTGCTCAGTGAGGTAACGGAGCATCTCGAATGAAGCCGACCCGCTTCCCAAAATGACACCGGCTTGCAAGACCACTGCAGGAACGCTGCCGTCGAGCATGATTTGCCCCACCTCGGCCCGAGAAGCCAGATGCTCAGATGCAACCTGACCCTGTGGCACAAGTCCGCCTAGGTAGATCATCCGACTCACACCTGCTGCGGCTGCCGCATCTGCAGTGCTCGTTGCGGCGCGCCGATCTGAATCCGAGAAGGAGCCACCGGTTCCGATGGAGTGAACCAGGTAATACACCGCCTCGATGCCCTGCATGGCAGGTGTGAGTGACCCAGGATCTAGAGCGTCGCCTTGAACAATCTCGCAATCACCTGCCCACCACACGCCGCGAAGCTTTTCGGGCCGACGAGATAAGCAGCGCACTTCGTGGCCTTGCTCAAGGAGTAGCGGAACGAGTCGGCCACCTATGTATCCTGTGGCTCCCATTACGAGGATCTTCATGGTGTACTACCCAACTTGTCTGGCACAGTCACTGCGCTTCCTAGTCCAAAATCAACTTCCCGCGAACCCTTCAGGGTAGTGGGCTGTTCTCTTGAGTTTCCCTCGCGCCGCTCAGTGAATACCGATAGGCGCCATAGGTCACCGTGCCCTGCTTACACACTTGGGGTCAAGACGTAACAGACTGTGCAGGTGCGTCATGTAGGGCAACGAGACATTCTGATTATTGGCGGCGGTCCCGCTGGGGCGGCAACTGCTATTCGCGCTGCCTCAGCCGGTGCAACTGTCACCGTTTTTGAAAAGGCTATGCCTGGACGAGACAAGATCTGCGGGGATGGTCTGACTCCTCGGGCAGTCAAAGCGCTCGATGAACTCGGGGTCTCGCTAGATGACGCGCATCGCATTGATGGCCTCCGCATGATTGCCAACTCCACAGTCAGGCAATTGGAGTGGCCTGGGATTGCCCCGTTCCCTGCTCACGGGGCTGTGTGGCCGCGACGCAAATTGGACGAGCGACTCATGGAGCTTGCTGCGAAGGCTGGCGCCGAACTGCTGTGGGGTCACGAGGCCTTGCCCGTGATCGAGAATGGTCGCGTTGTTGGCGTCTCGGTCGGCGAGCAAGTCTGGAAGGCCGACCTTGTGGTCGTCGCAGCCGGTGCCCCGGGACTCGTACATCGGATGTTAGGAATCGAGCGCGATCCTGATGAACCTTTTGGTTTGGCAATACGTACCTATGCAGAGAGTCCTCGCTCGGCTGAGCGCTACTTAGAGGCTTGCCTCACGCTGCGAGATGCCGCCGGAACTCCCGTGCCCGGGTATGGATGGATGTTCCCAGCGGGTGACGGAACGGTCAATATCGGGGTAGGGGCGCTCTCCACCATGAAGGGCTTTAAGAAGCTCAACCTGAATCGGCTACAAGACAGTTACCGGGGCATCGTAAGTCAGGACTGGCAACTTGGCCCTGACTTGGAGCGCCCGCGTGCGTGGCGTCTGCCTATGAGCACAACCAAGCGGCACGGGCCCGGCTGGGTAGCAATTGGTGATGCTGCAGGTCTGGTCAACCCGATGAACGGCGAAGGCATTGACTACGGCCTGGAGTCAGGAATGCTGGCAGCAGACTTGTTCCTAGCGAATCCGAGTTCTGCCCCTGAGCAGTACGACAAAGAGATCGGCCTGCGCTTTGATGCGTTCTTGCGCACGGGGCGGCGGTTCTCATTTTTGATTGGCCACCCGTGGATTCTTCGAACCGGCCTGCGATTTGCCGTCGGCACACATGGGATTGCAAATATCACTCTGCAGGTCATGGGCAACCTTGTTGATTCCTCAACTCCCGGAGTAGGCGGCCTGGCTATGCGCTCGGCCGACACGCTGTTGGGGATCGCCGATCCGGTACTTCGTAAAACCCGCGCTTCTGGCTGAAGCTCGAACAACATTGAACCCCAGCCGAGACGCGAACAAGGCCCGAGCAGTTGCTCGGGCCTTGTTGAAACTCATTGCTGAGAATCAGATACTTGCTCGATCAGGTTGGGCCCCAGCCGAAGTCATAGGTGTGCCGTCCGCCTGCACCGGCGTACTGCTGTGTAAAGGTCTTGGCTCCACCAAAGGTGGCGATTTGGCTGCCGTCGATGTCTGGCGGCAGAGTCAACACCGGAATCGCGAAGGTGAATGCCGGAATAGCAGCGATGGCCGAGTCGATGATGTTGGCAAGGTCACCCTTGGCACCAATTCCAAGAAAGAGCGAACCGCCGAGGACGTCATCTCCGAAACCAAGGAGCGGAACGTTCTGAGCGAGAAGCCCAAGTGCACCCACGATGTTGTCCAGAATGAGGTCAAGAATCAAGCTGGCATCGGATGGCAGGGTTCCCTTTGCAATCGTTGCATTGAGTGCGTCCTTGAGGACTCCTGCTACGCCGTCTGCGGCTACGCCATTACCAACAAGGTCTTCTTCAGAAGCCCAGGTGTAAGCGCCAACAACTTCGAGCTTGTTGGCAGAGTTGAACAGGTCTATCAGCGACAGTGGCTTCACGTTGGCGAAGGTGGCAGCGTTCTGCTGATTGCCGGTGAGCACGCGGGTCGAGCCTTCGCCGACGCTCGGAGCGTCGGTCCGGTTATTCACCACAAATACCTGAGCCGAGTTTGCAACGCCGACCTTGACGCGGAAGCCGATCTGCAGTGCATAGGGCTCGTCGTCGCAGTTGGGAATCGCAATGCAGGCACCGAAGATCGGATCGCGAAGCTCGTCTTGGCTGTCATTGATCTTGACGGAGTTGGCCTTAAAGGTCCAACTCTCGCCTGCGGGGGCGGCAGCGGGCGCACAGGATGCAGCTAGTGCCATGACGGCTACTACTGCAACGATGCCCGCAGTTAGCGAACGTGTTCTTGTCATTTCAGTTTCCCTCCGATTGGGTAACGCACGAGGCTCGCCCCGTCTTCGCCTAATTGCCCTAGCCCGATTGGGCTATGACGTTTGTCATGGTAACTCAACTGCCCGATGAACTCCAGCGAAAGCTGACGGTGGTTCACATATTTTTGTTTGCGGAATTGGGCGCTAGGGGGCCTCGACTGCTGCTGCGGGGGTACAGGTTTGTGCAGTGGTATTGACAGGGTTACACCTAGCCGAAACTCGGGTCCCGAACGAGACCACGTAGCCAGTGCTGCGGTCTGATTCGCCGGGGATGAAATCGCTATGGATGATCTGTGCCCCCGAGGCAAGCGCAATGTCGCGCTGCGCTGCGTTTGGTGCCGTCACGTTGTCATCGGCGCGGGTGCGTACTAGGTATCCCTGCTGCACCAAGTCTCTGATTCGAGAGCCGTCTCGGGGGTCGTTCTCTTTGAGCACAGCACCATCGGGTTGGCCTTCACCGGAGCTGGTGAACATTGCTCGCCCAGCAAGCGATGGGTGCCCAGCCAGGTAGACATCGCGCTTGTCCGCGTTATCGATAAAGAAGAGAAACTTTCCGCGGGAGTCAGCAACCGTTGGCCAACCAGTGGTGGTGATGGCAGTGCGAAGGTCTGCAGCAGATCCACGCACATCATCAGGAGTGAGAAGACGGTCGCCTAATACCGAGCGAATCTCGGCATCGACTGCATCGAGTTGCGTTGCGTCAAAGGGGACCATCTTGGTTGCGTCAACTGGTGCTGGAAGGTTCTCGTCTTTGAGTTCCAAGTTGATGATGACTGGCAGGTGCCCGGGGTGTGCATCGGACCAGGTCTTCAACTGGTTCATGCATCCAATCAGTGTGGGGCAGGTCGAGATGAAGTCGATGTCTTGGATGTGTAAGACCTTCATGCCCGGCTCGCTCATGCCTGTGGGGCGCTTGACCGAGAGAGTCAGAATGTCGGGAAGGAGTGGCCGGGCAAACTTGCCGCCCTCTGGGTCAGCGGCGATATCGAGCTCGAAGGAACGCACCCCGCGTTGCAACTGTGTGGCGAGGGGAGCGTGGGTGTAATTGATGAGGGCAGCTGAGCCAAGGGCAGAGGCCACTGCAGGAGCCTGCTTGGAGAAGAAATCAAGCCACTGCAAGATGGGCGCCTCTGGCGCAACGTGGTAGCTGTTATGAGAGCCAATGAACTGAAGCTGGTTGAGTCGAACAGTGTCATCGCCAGAGGGAACCGTGGCTTCGCCAGCTCCATCAGAGGTTCCGTCTCCACCATTGTTGTAGGGCGGGCTCACACTGCATGCAGCAGCGAGTGAGGCCGTGACAGTGAGTAGTCCTACTGCAAACAACTGACGTGAGTTAGTCCACGTGAATCTCATGATCTCCCCTTGCCGCTCATAGCGCCTAGAACGCCACGATCAGATCGCATTCAGCAGTGTGTCACTTGTTCACCTTGCGTTCAACCTCCATTCAGGTTCTAGGTGGAAGTACCTAGTGCTCTGATGCAGCTATCTCGTGAGTTATTGACCTCAGAATCTGAAAGAGTGGTGAACATGCAGGTTGCGTCTTGGCTATCTGAGTTTGAGCCAACAGTTCAGGTGCCCGAGGTATTCATTGAACAGCTGCGCGAACAACTAGAAGCCACGGCCCTGCACGCAGCGGAGATTGTCAGGGGCACAGCCCCCGAGCAACTACCAATCCGGGTTCCCAAGTCGCGGCTTGCAGATCTTGATTGCTGTGAACGAAAAGCCCTTGCGACATACCAGGCAGATCAAGCAGATCAATCAATAACGGCGTCGATGTTACGCGGCGTGGCACTTGATCGATTTGTCTGTCACCAACTTGTGGCCGGTCGCGTACTCGAGCCCGTGCAGACATGTCTTTCTATGCTCGAGGCAGAAGCAGAGGACTCGGCGATAGCTGCTTTCGAGGCGCTCGGCCCCGAGGCCGCTGCAGCGCTGATTGATCCGTTAGCGGCGCAGGTCGCTGATGCTTGGTCGGGGATCGATCCTGCCTGGGTGCCAAGAACACAGTCCAAGGCCTCAGCAGTTTTTGCTGACGGGGCTGTGGTGTGTTCGGGAATCATCGATGTAGAGCTAGGGGGTCCGAGTGCAGGTGTGCCGGCAGTGGTGGTCGAGGTGAAGTCAGGTAAGCCCGTGGCAGCACATCAGGCAGAGGCTTATCTGTACGGCCTGTTACTAGCCTTGCGCGACGGCCTTGCCCCGGGCGCAGTCGCTCGTTGGTACCCCGGCTCAGAACTCGCCGCTGTAGTCGTCAGCGAAGGCCTGCTTGAGTCGGCGGCCGCGCGATTAGAGCAAGCCATGTTGCGCTGGGCTGAGTTGCTTGCAGGCAGAACCCCGCAAGAATCCTCGGGTCCGTGGTGCGGGTGGTGCCCAGACAACGACGTGTGTCCGAGTAGCCGAGTAGACCGGAGCGCTCCGGCAGGCCTAGCGGGGGATCTGGAGTTCGAGGCTGAGTTCGATCCGGAGCGTGACTGGTGACCAGCAAGATTGAACCCAGCACGATTGACCCCAGCAAGATTGAACCCAGCACTCGTGAGGGGCGTGAAGCGCTTGCCCGACAGATCACTGAGCGCTTATGCGATTCTGTTGAGCAGTTACTGGGGGAGCAGTATCGAGTGGAGCCCGGGGTCCGTCCCAACTACTTCGCCGATGGCTTAGTCGTTGATGCATTTCGGGTGACTGAGCGCTGCCCTCGTAAGCTCGCCGGCCCGTCTAGCGATTATCGCGACAGTGTGGCGGTGTCCCGTCGAAGGGTTGGCCTGTTGGCAGTGCGTGAACTCGCCAATAGAGCGGGCACTTCGCAGCCCATGTTGGTTTCTACTGCTGTTCAACAGGTCATGGCTGACCCAACGAACTGGCCAAGCTCGCTCCGAGACTGGGTAGACAGTTTGGATCGGGCCGGGCAGGCAGCTGTTGCTGCTGCCGCGATTACCTGGGCCGAGTCAGCGCTTCGCCTTGTTGGACGGGACGCACGCGTGAAGTGGGCAGAGCCGGCGCAGAAGCCCAAGTGGAATGTCCCGGGTCGACTCGTGCAGCTTTCTGCTTCTGTGGATGCTGTCCTTGGTGGCGTTTCATCAGGCGAGAAACTGCTCATTTTGAGCGATGCTGTCCCAGGTCCTGCCGATCGACTTCGGGCTGGTTTCACTGCGTTAGTTCGCACCCTTGGCGCCCGACATGCGCCGCTCAGGGTCACAGTAGGTTCGCCAGCTACAGGTTTGATGCAACCAATTCCTGTGACACAAGAATTGTTAGAGCTCGCTGCCGATCGAGCCGTGGAGATGATTGGGTTGCTAGCCAATCCAGACTCGGCTGGCACCGTCACTGGCAGATGGTGTGGCTACTGCCACTTGTTAGCGGACTGTGATGCGGGGCGAACTCAGCTAGCTGCAGGAGGGTCAGCAACGATGTAGAGCAAGTGGCCTGTGGCAACCTTGACTGCAGTTGCGGTTCGAACCTCAACCTCGCAAAACACCACTTTGCGACCCCTCTTGGTGACCCAGCCCTCGGCCACAAGGTCCTCTTGACGGACAGTATCAAGGTACCGAACCGACATCTCGATCGTTGAGAACGACCGCGGGTCGTTGTAAGCGGTACCAATTGCAGGAACCACGACCGTATCGATCAGAGTTGCAATAGCCCCAGCATGCATCAGGCCCTGCGGCTGATTCAGTTCCTCCCGCCAAGGCAGCCGCATCCGTGCGTAATCCCGGCGGAGTTCCTCAACCTCTATTCCCACCACGTTGGGAAAGTACGTCTTATTCGGCCATGTCCCGTAATGCGACCATAACTCCTGAACGGACTGGGGGAGCAGGTCGAACTGATCGGCGCGCCAAGAGGTCATGGTCAAAGTGTTGCATGTTCGCTGCCGCTACTACGGTAGGAACGCGAGGAACAGGATTTCTCGACACTGCTACTGCTTCGACTGACCTTGGTCATGCGGTAGTTCCCCACCACTCTTACGGAGGCGCATCCCATGCCTGAGGCATACATCATCGACACTGTTCGCACACCGGTTGGCCGTCGCGGTGGTGGTCTATCGCAAGTTCACTCAGCAGACCTAGGAGCACATGTGCTCACAGCTCTCGTTGAGAGAACAGGAATTGATCCCTCGCTAGTCGAGGATGTGGTCTTTGGCTGCCTCGATACCATTGGATCTCAATCAGGTGACATTGCTCGAACCTGCTGGCTAGCAGCGGGGCTTCCCGAGGAAGTTCCCGGCACCACCGTTGACCGGCAGTGCGGGTCATCGCAGCAGGCAATTCATTTTGCGGCTCAAGGCGTGATGTCTGGCACCCAAGATTTGGTGGTTGCCGGTGGGGTTCAAAACATGTCAGCCATTCCAATCTCTTCGGCAATGCTGGTGGGTCAAGAGTTTGGTTTTGAGGATCCGTTCTCTGGCTCCGAGGGGTGGGTCAAGCGCTACGGCAACCTTCCTGTGGATCAGTTCTACGGAGCAGAAATGATTGCCACAGATTTCGACATCACTCGCGAGCAGATGGAAGCCTTTGCCGTGCAGTCCCATGAGCGAGCGATTCGCGCACGCGCCGAGGGCCGCTTTGACTCGCAGATCACGCCATTTGGTGAGATCACCCAGGACGAGGGCCCACGAGAGCCGAACCTAGAAAAAATTCGTTCTCTGGCACCCTTGACCGAGGGCGGCAGGATTACTGCTGCGCTTGCCTCTCAAATCTCTGACGGTGCAGCGGCCATGCTCGTGGCATCAGAGCGTGCTGTAGAGCAGTACGACCTGAAGCCGCGGGCCCGTATTCATCACCTGTCAGTACGTGGCGAAGACCCCATCCGCATGCTGTCTGCGCCTATTCCAGCAACCCGATATGCCCTTGCAAAGGCTGGCATGACCATGGATGACATTGACCTCGTCGAAATCAACGAAGCATTTGCACCTGTCGTTCTGGCCTGGGCCAAGGAACTCGATGTCGACTTGGCAAAGGTGAATGTCAACGGTGGAGCGATTGCACTCGGCCACCCACTTGGCGCCACCGGTGCTCGATTGATGACGACCCTGCTGAATGAGCTTGAGCGCACGGGTGGCCGCTATGGGCTTCAAACCATGTGTGAGGGTGGTGGCCAAGCAAACGTCACCATCATCGAGCGGCTCTAGAAGCTCTCGAACTAGCTGATTCCAAGCACGGCACCGAGCCGCTTGAAAACCCGCTTGCGACGAATGCTGCCCGGGTCTTTTAGTAGTTCCCGCCCATGGAAACTGGCCACAAGCCATAGCCGCCGAAGCTTGCCGATCTCTCGGTGTTTCGTTGCTAGTTCGGGTTGGTAGCCAAGGCGTGTCATTGGGGCGAAGCAGTATTCCTCAACTTCGCGTTGGCGCTCAGGAGACAGCGAGCCGCGCCATTTTTCTAGGCGCTTCGGGTCTCCTGGGTGATCGGCGATGAGCGCCTCGATCGGCTCGCAATCCAGCGCTGTTTGAGAGAATGCCCATTCAAGAGTCGGACGCGGATCAGTGGCCATTTCGGTGAGGTCGACTACCAAGTAGCGCGAGTCCTCTCCGATTCGATTGAGCACCCAGTCAGCGTGGGTGAGCCAATACGTGGCGCTATAGGCGATTGAGGTATCGAACTTGGCCTCTTGAGAGGCAACAACTGCACGCGGGTCTCGGGTGAGCACAACAAAGCGGGCCTCTGGCCAGAGCTTCAGTAAGTCTGGGGTGGTCTCAATGCGAAGCAACTTATTGCCCCAATGAGTAGTCGAGTCCAACGAGCAAAAAATCGCCTCGCAGATTGCGGCCCAACCTGGTGCAGACCGATGTGCCTCCCATGCACCTTCGAGCACTGCAGGCTGATCGAGTAGTCGGTATAACTCGGTATTCATGGGGTCGTGGATTTGACCTTGTAGCTCGGCAAAAAGTCGAAGCAGGTCTTCCTTGCTGCTCAGACTGCCGAACTGCCGATACAACTCGGCGCCCTCGAGGGGCAGTTTGGATTCGAACCCCATCGACATATCTGGGTGTGAGGCAATCAAGTCAAATGCCCAACTCGTTCCACTCCGAGCAGTTCCGACGATGAAGAGTGGTGGGGGCACAGAGGTTCCTGGAGTAGGCAGTAGTGAACGGAAGGAGCCATGACACTAGTTGTAGATGTGCCGAATTGGATACTGACTCAGAAAACATTCAGGTTCGCTCAACCGTGGCCGATACATAGTCAGCAACACATTGGTCCTTGTACCGCTCTATCTCACCCCGCTGTCCCTCACACATTTATGTCGACTCTCGAACCCCTCCTCCCTTCTGCAGAAATCAGTGACCCATCGGTCACTCGATTTCTGCTGCGTAACGCTCATTCCGCCAGCGTGAGCACGCTCTTACAGCGAGCCACTGCAGTGCGGCCGAGCATGTCGGTGATCCTGACGGGAACTGCTCCTGTGAACGATTCCCTGTTGAGTGCTGCGAGTACTTGGCAGGCCACGGGAGCACGCCTTGAGCTCTTCGCTTTTGATTCAAGTGATCCTTCCATTTCAGGCCTGAGCCAAGAGCGGCTCCAGAGGTCCGATGTCGTGCATCAGATCCTCAGCGAAGCTCCGGGTGGCCAACTTCTTGGAGTTGCCCGAGCCGTTGAAAAATCAGATCACGAATTCGTTGTCCTGGCCTCCTCCCAGAGCGATTCCTTAGGCTTCTTGGACCAGTGCTTGGCGCAAATGTGGATTGACGGAGCAGATGTGGCTGTACTGCAGCTTGGTGAGCGTGATGCCTTGGCAGGCGCTCAGCCTGTTGACGCTGCTACCCAACTAGCCCGGTGGATTGCATCATCGGGCGCTCTGGGTGTTGAGCGGACAATCCTGATGCGCCGCTGGGTGGCTCGATGGATTTTCAACGAGATTGCTCGTGCGATTGACCCCGTTGAAGAGATTGCAGACCGAGCGAGGCTGCTAGGAATTGCCATTGCCGTGGTTGGCTCTCATGAGTAGCTCCACCTAGCTGGAACCTGTTCCAGTTTTCTGACGTACTCTCAGAGGGTGGATTTCCAAGACTCTCCCGAGCTCGCAGCCTTCCGAGAGGAAGTGCGAACGTTCCTATCTGCCAATGCCGAGTTGCGACGTGGCGACGACCGCGATTGGTCTCGTAACGGTGCCGCAAACGATCCAGCACTCGCTGAGGAGTATCGGGCCCGTTGTCATGCTTGGCAGAAGCTGCTGTTCGACTCGGGTTGGGCAGGCCTAACTTGGCCGACTCAGTTTGGAGGACGCGGTTTAGGGGCAGCCCAGCAAATCATTTTTGGCCAGGAACTCGCCGCTTATGACGCAACCTCTGGATTCTTAACTGCAGCGCAGGCCTTAGTTGGCCCGACCTTGATGCAGCACGGTTCTGCGGCGCAGCAAGAACGCTATTTGGCCCCCCTTCTCTCCGGAGAAGAATCCTGGTGCCAGCTCTTCTCTGAGCCGGGAGCGGGATCGGACTTGGCAGCACTTGCTACTCGGGCAGTTCTTGACGGGGAGGAATGGGTAGTCAACGGCCAGAAGGTGTGGACCTCAAGTGCACAGCATGCAGATTTTGGAATTCTGATCGCCAGAACCAACCCTGAACTGCCAAAGCATGAAGGCCTGACGTACTTCATCGTGGATATGCGCTCAGCAGGAATCGAGATTCGCCCGCTCATACAAGCTCAGGGCGTGGCGCATTTCAACGAGGTGTTCTTCTCGGACCTGCGCATACCTGAATCTAACTTGGTGGGCGAAGTCGGCGATGGTTGGAAAGTTGCCCGAACCACGCTGCGTAGCGAGAGTTCCATGATCTCGGGCGCTGGGCAGGCCACAAACTTTGCCGCCGTGCTCTCTACTGCCCGACGCCTTGAGCGCACCGAGGACGCAGTGCTTCGCCAGGAACTCGCCAAAGTGTGGACCAATGAACAGGTGCTCAAATGGATGAGTTGGCGAACCCAAACAGCAGTGATGACGGGACGTCGAGAGTTAGCTCTGCACGGGTCGCTGCTCAAGAACTTCTTTACCCGCTCCCTTGCTCATCGAGTGAACTTGGCGGTTGAACTCGAAGGCCCTGAAGGGATGCTCTGGCACGATGCCGAGGGGGACGGGTTCTGGCAATACCAGTGCTTGAATCAGTTTGCCTCTCGGATCGGTGGCGGCACAGAGGAGGTTCACCGAAATAATCTGGGTGAACAAGCTCTTGGCCTTCCTCGCGAACCGGCCCTTGATCGCGACGTGCCATGGACACAGACCAAGCGTTCCTAATACTTGCAACCCAGACAAGAGAGAACCACATGATGCTTGAAGGAAAGACAGCGCTCGTAACGGGAATCGGCCCTGGGATGGGACGAGATATTTCGCTCGGGTTAGCAAAGGAGGGGGCGGACATCATTTTGGTTGCCCGCTCCGAGAAGGTGGTCCCCGGCGTCATGGAAGAGATTGAGGCCCTTGGGCGACAAGCTTTTGCCGTGTACGGAAACATTGCCAAAGCCGAGGATTGTCTGCGAATTGCACAAGAGGCTGAGGCCGCAGTTGCGCAACTCGATTCGGGGCGGACTGGTGTCGACATCTTAATCAACTCGGCCTTCCACGGCGGAGAACACGTCAAGTTTGAAGACGCAGATCTGCAACGTTGGCGGCGGCCAGTGGACATTAATTACTTTGGAACGCTGCAACTCACCCAGGCAATGCTGCCGCTACTCAAGACTGCGTCTGCGCGCACAGGGGATGCCCGCATCGTGATGATTAACACCATGTCTGTGCAGCACCTTGAAGTAAAGGCGGGTTCGTACGCTGGCTCAAAGGCTGCGCTTGGAGCCGTCACCAAGACGCTGGCGCTTGAACTTGGCGAGTACGGCATCCGAGTCAACGCGGTTCACCCTGGTTACATCTGGGGGGACAGCGTACAGATCTACTTTGAATGGCAGGCCGAGGAGCGGGGCGGGGGTGTGACTTGGCAAGATATCTACGATGAGCGCGCTGCCGAGACTGCACTTGGGTACCTGCCGCACTCCTCCGAGATTGCCGGTGCAGTGGTGTTCTTCGCCTCGCCGCTGGCCTCATGCGTGACGGGAACTGCCCTGCCGGTGAACTCGGGGCACTGGATGCCACCGAGCGCCTAGGTCTCTAGGCGTTGCGCTGTTTGCGACGCTGCCGCCGTTGCGTAAGCAGTGCGCCAATGGCGACACCAAGCAAGGCAGTACATGTCAGGACAATCCAAAGCGGCATCTTTGCGCTGAAGAAAAGGAACGAAACCTCTACTTTGGCGCTGTTTCCGGCAATAAATGCGACAAGGGCAACAACGATGATGCCGCCGACCACTGCTCGCATATTCAACTGAAAGCCGTGGTCGTCGGGACCTTTGCGAAGCTCTTTTTTGCTTGGCATATCGGGCATAAGGATTCCTTGCTCTCTTCGACTGCTGCGTGGTGAACCGACCTGAATCCTAGACAGCTATCCAGTCTTGAATCAGGACTGCCTGCTGATCAAGAACCTCCATGACCTGAGCCTGCGGGGCCGAGGGAAGGCGGAAGACGCACTCGCTCACGCCGATTGAGGCAAAGTAGTCCAGCTTTTCAGCTGTTGGATGTGACCCAAATGGGACCACACGCATGGTCTGCGGATCTCGGCCAGCCTGTTCTACTGCAGCTAGGAGCTGCGGGATTGATTCCCCAAGGCCGGCTCCACCGATTGGAATCCATCCGTTGGCATATTCAGCGATATGCGCAAACATTTTTGGTCCTGCTCCGCCACCAATGAGCACGGGAACTGACACCTCGGGCTTTGGCCAGGACCAAGTTTCGGCAAAGCTGACATGCTCACCCTCAAAGGATGCAACATCGTTATTCCAGAGTTGCTGCATTGCGAGCATGTGCTCTCGGGCGTGAGCGCGCCTAGTTGCGTAGGCCACGCCATGGTCGGCCATCTCGTCCTCGTTCCAACCAAAACCGACCCCAAACTCGAATCGACCACCCGACAGGTTCTGCAGTGTGGCGATTGCCTTTGCCGTGACGAGCGGCTCGCGTTGTGCTGGCAGCATGACACCCGTGCCAAGCCAGATAGTTGAAGTCACTGCAGCCGCTGCTGCCAGTGAGACCAAGGGATCCACTGTCCGCTTGTACTCCTCATCAAGCACTGCCGTACCGGTGGGTGGGGGAGTGCGCCGTGAGGTCGGAATGTGGGTGTGTTCAGGAACCCAGATGGAATCGAACCCACGATCCTCTGCTGCACGGGCGAGTTCAGGCACTCCCATGGATTGATCTGTGGCAAAGATTGTGACGCCAAAGCGCATGAAACTCCCTGAGTTTGCGTTGAGTACTCAGGCTAGATCACCCCGAGCAAGCCTCTCTCAACGCTCCACTGTCAGGTTGTCGGAGGGTGAAGGACCTCGGGTCCTGCCTGAACTGCAAGAGGATCCACCGCAGCGGATCGAGCCTGTTGCAAGTTCACAGAAACTTCAAGCAGGTCTACCCAATTCTCTTCGGTGAGTGCGCGTGCAGTGGCAAGGCCTTCGGTACGGCCCACCCGAATTCCCCAGGTGGCACCAAAAAAGAGGCCACTCAGAATCAAGAGGGCTGCGATGAGGCTAAGGAGTGGCACAGGCATGGCAAGTTACCTTGTTAGACGGGGGGATCGACACAGTGAACCTGAAGTCAAAACACTCTAGCCACATGCAGAGTCTCGGTAGTGGTTGTTACGGCAAGCAACTTCTCTGCACTTGCAGTTTGTGTCAGTGGCTACTGAGGTGTCAGATTCTTATCTATGGGCATTTGCGATGGTCGTGTAGTCATCATTACTGGATCCGGCCGAGGAATCGGCCGCGAGCATGCACTTGAGTTTGCTCGACAAGGTGCTTCGGTGGTCGTGAATGACCTTGGGGTGGCCCAAGACGGCTCTGACCCCTCCGACACGCCCGCTCAGTCTGTAGTCGATGAGATCACCGCATCCGGTGGTTCTGCCATCGCCTCTGGCCATGATGTGGCCGATTGGGATTCAGCAGGGGAGATGGTGCAACTTGCCATCGATACCTTCGGCGGCCTTGACGTCGTAGTGAATAACGCTGGGATCGTGCGAGATCGCATGTTCGTCAACTCGGAGCAGGCCGAGTGGGAAGCGGTTTTGCGAGTTCATGTGTTGGGCCACGCCGCAGCAGCACGCCACGCAGCGAGTTATTGGAGAGCAAAATCCAAAGCCGGTGAAGCCGTAGATGCGCGCATCATCAATACCTCCTCTGGTGCTGGCCTGATGGGCTCAATTGCGCAGGCTGCCTACTCGGCCGCCAAGGGTGCAATAGCGAGTCTGACCTTGGTGCAAGCAGCAGAGCTTGGCCGCATTGGAGTCACTGCAAATGCGCTGGCCCCAGCAGCTCGGACCCGTATGACGGAGGAAGCCTTCAAAGACATGATGGCCGAGGCCGAAGAAGGGGCCTTTGATGCAATGGACCCTGCAAATGTTTCACCCCTTGTGGTCTGGTTAGGCTCGGCCGAGTCTGCTGCAGTCACGGGCCGCGTTTTTGAGGTCGAGGGCGGCATGATCGGCCTAGCCGAGGGCTATAACCACGGCCCACGCTTTGACAAGGGTGCCCGCTGGGACCCAGCAGAGGTTGGCGCAGTCGTCGCCGACTTGATTCGTGAAGCTGCAGTTCCAACCCCGGTCTACGGGGCTAGCTGATCCAACGGGCCATAAAGGACCCGAGCGTTTCTTCGAACTGCTTGGAGTAGGGATGCTCAATCTGCTGACGCAGGGGAAGCTGCATCGGATCCGCTTCGCCAATGTCTCGAAGGATGTGCGTCATATTTGGGATTTCCACATAGGTTCCGAGGCCTTGTGGAATTGCGTCGGCGAGTGCCGAAACTCCCGAACCAGGAAGACCTCCGGGTAACGCCGGAGTGTTGAAATCTTTGGTGCCAGCGGTGATCAGAACTGCAAGGTTCAACTCTGCTGCAAGGTTGATGGGAATGAGTGCGTCTTCGGACTTGATGAGTTCATTGCGCATCCGTCCAAAAACAATCGATTGCACAGTCTGTTGCCATTGCAGAGCCTCTTCTCCATGAACAGCCTCGCCTTCGGCCTCGGCTAGAGCAGGCGCGAGCGTTGATGCTTGGCTCAGATCCGGGCTGTTTCGGATCTCAGCAATGCCAGTGTCAGCCCAAGCAGTAAGGGCCGCCTTATCCGCAGAACTGATCGAAGCCAGAGCAATCTGCTCAGCTAGCTGCCGAGAAACCACATCTAACAATCTCGCATACGAGGGCTCGGCAAGGATGAGTCCAGCGGGCGCAGGTCCAGAAGCATCTGCTGATGCAAGCAGCATGGCTATGAGGCCGCCCTCGCTATGGCCGAGGACCAGAAGCTTCTGAGGGTCAACGCCAGGCTGTTCGGCTAGATAAGCCAAAGCCGCTCGAGCCGGATCGACAAAGATCTTGTCGAAACTCTGGGCAACGAGCTTTGCTGGGTCCTCGCTATAACTGCCGATTCCGGTGGCCCCCGAGGTGATCTTGTCGTAGCGAATCGAGGCGATGCCCCGAGCAGCTAACAGATCTGAAATCCATCGGTAGAGATCCATATGGATTTCTGTCGGGGTGCCCGGCACCCCGACAGAACCATTTCGATCAACTGGTCCACTACCAGCAACAATCAGCACGCCCGGAACTGCTGAGGTGTCCGTGTCCGGCAGCCG
>CANJEC010000012.1 GCA_947473395.1 Actinomycetota bacterium
AGGGGCGTCCTCGCCCGCATGCAACCCTGCAAGATGCGCCAGCCGGACGCGCAGGGTCTGATCTCCGCTTGGATCCGGCGGGATTCCAGCCTTTGAGCGCTGCTCCGCGTCGGCTCCCGACCAGAGCCCAGCAACGGTGGGTAGGTCATGTGTGGTCAGAGCGCCGAGTGTGTTCGCTGGCCAGTGCTCGGGCGAATCCTCAGCGAACCAGCCAATGCGGTACCCGAAAACATCACGACTGCTCAGCGCTTCTCGAACCTCTGATTCGACGGTCCCTAGGTCTTCACCAACCAAGGTTGCGCCGGCTCGCGCAGCCTCCATCACAGCAAGGTCAAGAAGCTCTGCGCCAAACTGCGAGACGTAGCCGCCCTGCGCGGCGGTCATTCCCTGTGGAATCCAAAACAGGCGGAACAACCCCATCACATGATCCACTCGCAGCGCGCTGCAGTGATTCAGCATCCGCTGGAGAGTTTGAAGCCATGGCGCGTACCCCACCTGTCGAAGCTTCCACGGCACATAGGGCGGCAGTCCCCAGTCTTGACCCTGCCGATTGAACTCGTCAGGGGGCGCACCAATTCGGCAATCGAGCGCCAGTAGATCTTGGTCACGCCAAGCATCGGACCCTCCGGGATCAAACCCCACGGGCAAGTCTGCAAGCAGTCCTGCCCCGGCCTGAGCCGCCACTGCAAGCTGCACCTCGCTTTCCACATGCACCCAGCGCCAAAAGGCCACGCGGTCGCTATGTGAAGCGCAGAATTCCTGCACCTCGGCTGTGTTCGGGTGGCGATGCGCCTCGGGCCATTCCTGCCAACCAGACTGGTGGTGTTCGGCTAGAGCGCAGAACTGGGCATGGTTGGTAAGTTCCTGATCTGCCTGTGCAATTTCGAGTGAGTGTTGCACCACCCGACTGCCACGTACCTGAGCCCAGATCTCAGAGAGCGCAGTTAGTTTGAGAGCCCAAACCCGGTCTCGGTCAACAAGCTGATGGGCGTTAAGTGCATGCCCGGCGGCTGCAGCCTGGCTGAGTTTGTCGCCAATCAGGTCGGCACCGATGACGGACTCCACTCGCAGGTACAACAACGACCAGAATCGTCTCGAAGACGCGTAGTACGGCGATGGCTGCTGATGAGCGAGGGGGAGCGAGGCCCCGAGTGGGTTATGAGCCAGAAGCGAAGCACCAGTTCCCTCTGCCCAGTTCGCCAGAGTGGCCAGATCAACAAAATCGCCGTGGCCCCAGCTCTGCTGCGAGCGCGATGCATACAACTGCGCAGACCAGCCCCAACCACGCTTGGGTCGCAGCGAGCGCTCAGGCACGACAAACAAATGCGTTACTGGGCCACCGTCGGCTGGCTGAAGTTGATGCGCCCCGAGCGGCAAGTCAGGGGGGAGGTGAGTCTGAGCCAGGACTTCGCCCCCTTCGGCGAGTGACACCACTCCGGGCGACCACAACTCAGCAGTCTCGCCAGAATGAACAAACCACAGGTGTGCATCCTGTGGTGGACCATCAGGGTGCGCCTCTGCCCCTTGGGCTCGTCGAATCGCCTCACGGGTTTCCGGTTCGGTTTCGCGCCAAGACCCATCTGTTCCCCACCATCCTGAAGCGATTCCGAACGGGTCTTGCTCTGGGTTCATGGCACTAGTTTGGACCAGCCCTCAGCGTGTCATTGCCCTGTCACGATGTGAACGCTGCTATTCCGTAGACTCCCGCTGTGTCATTCTTCGTGGAACGCAGACTCCGACTCGTGGGCCGACGCTTGGCAAAGGTGCGTGAGGAACTCCGGATCACCGATGAGCACCTGCTGCACTTTGCCGACATTACCGACGACTCGCGGATCCGGGCGATGGTCTCGGAAACTCCCCAAGCAGACGAGGATCACCGTGAAGCAGAGCGCACCTCTACTGCGCTTGCCAAGCACCGTGTTGAGTTGGTCATGTCAATTGAAAAGCTCGAGCGCGAACAAGATGAACTTCTTGATGACATGAGCGCCCAGCGCCGATGATCCATGCCGTACTGCCACAGATTTCTGCCGTAGAATACCAGTCCGATCACTTGCAGTTAGGAAGGCAACGGTGCCTACCAGAGTTGTAGTTGCAGAGGACGAGGCCATCATCAGGATGGATCTTTGTGAACTGCTCCAAGAAGAGGGTTACGAGGTAGTCGCCGACTGTGGTCGGGGCGATCAGGCTGTTGAGTTGGTGCGTCAGCATCGGCCAGACGTCACGTTGCTCGACATCAAGATGCCAGGCATGGATGGCATTTCAGCTGCGAGAGAAATTGGGGCGGAACACCTGTCTGCGGTGGTGTTGGTTACGGCGTTCTCGCAGCGTGAACTGATCGATGAAGCAAATGACGCTGGTGTGCATGGCTATGTAGTCAAGCCCTTCGAGCGCCATGACCTAGCGCCTGCTATTGAGGTTGCGATCACTCGCTTCCGTGTTGAATCTCAACTCTCCGAGCAGGTGCAAGACGCCACGGCACAACTTGCTGCGCGCAAATTGTTAGACCGGGCAAAAGGTCTCCTGATGGACCAGCATGGGCTTTCTGAACAGAACGCCTTTGGCTTCATCCAAAAGACGGCGATGTCTTCACGGAGTCCGATGACCGAGGTAGCAGAGCAGATTCTGTCGGGTTCACTCCTGCCGTAATTCGCCATCCCAGAGCAGGCAGCTACGGATGTACGATTCATCCGGTGCCCACGCTGATGCTGATCGACGGGAACTCGCTGACATACCGCGCGTTCTTTGCCTTGCCCACCGATATGACGACTGCCTCGGGGCAGGTGACGAACGCTGTCTTTGGGTTTAGCTCCATGCTGCTCAACCTGATTCGCGATCACCGCCCTGATCAGGTCATTTTGACCTTCGACCTTCCCCAGCCCACCTTCCGCCACAAAATGCTGGACTCCTACAAGGCCAACCGAGATGCCACCCCCGACATTCTGCGAGAGCAGATGGGAATTGTCCGCCAAGTTGTCGAGACGCTACAGCTGCCGATTGTGACCCAACCGGGTTTTGAGGCTGACGATGTTATTGCGACGCTTGCCGTACGGGCCGAGGCCGAGGGCCGCGACGTGATCATCGTGACGGGGGATCGCGATAGCTATCAGCTCGTTCACGATCCGCACATCCGTGTGCTCTACAACAAACGCGGAGTCTCGGATTATGCGCTCTATGACGAGGCCGGGATTTTCGAACGCACGGGAGTCACTCCCGAGCAATATGTCGAATACGCAGCCCTGCGAGGCGACCCTTCTGACAATTTGCCAGGGGTTCCCGGAGTTGGAGAAAAGACTGCAGCAAAGCTGATCAATCAGTACGGGGGACTCGACGGAATCTTTGCCGCGGCGGCCGATCAAACCCCCAAGCTTCGCCAGAATCTGACCGAGAACGAGGCCCAGGCGCGTTCCAACTTTGAGATGATGCGACTCGTCCGAGATGTCGAGCTTGATGTTGATCCTGATTCGCTGGTTCAGGGCACGGTGGACCCTGATCAGGTGCTGGAGTTGTTCAAGGCCTTGGAGTTTCCGTCTCTGGTACCCCGCCTAGCAGACGCTTTCCCAGAGATTTTCGGCAAGGATTCTGGCGCTGCGAGCACAGCAGCCCTCGTGCTCGAGGCCGAGGTGATTGCAGCAGAATCTGCAACTGAGATTGCAGATGCGCTTCGAGCGATTGCACTCTTGCCAACTGCGTGCATTGCCGCAGCATGGATCGGGGAACCTGGCCGCGGCACGCTCCAGGGCCTTGCTGTGGTGTCGGATCAGTCTGTCGGCGAGGTGCTCTGGGTTCCGGCTGCTCAGTTCGATGCCGTGTCGACTGAATTGGCTGAAGTGCTCTGTGGCAAGCCTGCTGTTGCTGCGCACGACGCCAAACCAATCCTGCGATCACTTCTGGGTCTTGGGTTGGACATCACGAGCCTCAGGCTGGATACCAAGTTGGCCGCCTATCTGCTTGATCCGGCGGATGCGAACTATGAGCTGCCGGCGCTGTTGCTGAAACACGCTCAGGCAGAACTTGCAGGGGAGGGCACGGTGCCTTCGGGGCAACTCGACTTTGGTGAGAGCGAACTCGCGGTTTCGCAGGAACCAGCGCGCCTAGCTCTAGCTGTGGCATTTCTGAGTGAACCCCTCAGCGCTTCGCTCGAGGCCCAGGGGCTCACGGCGCTCAACGAACAGATCGAGGTTCCACTGGTTCGGGTCCTGGCCCGCATGGAGCACCTTGGGATCGGGGTAGATGTTGCCGTTCTGCAGGAGTTGAACGATTCGCTCACTCAGGTCGCAGATGCTGAGCGATCTGCGATTCAAGAAGCGGCAGGCGAAGAGTTCAACGTGAATTCCACTTTGCAGATGCGGCGGATTCTGTTTGAGAAGCTAGAACTCAAACCCGGAAAAAAGACCAAGACGGGTTACTCCACAGATCAGGCAACACTAGAAAAACTGCGCGGTGAGCACCCCATCATTGAGCATCTGTTGCGCTACCGAGAGGTCGAGAAACTGCGTTCCACCTATGGGGAGGGATTGCTTGCCGAGGTGGCCGAGGATGGTCGGATTCATGCCACGTTCAATCAGACTGTGGCGAGAACAGGTCGACTGTCTTCTGACGCGCCCAACCTGCACAACATTCCTGTTCGATCAGAAGAAGGGAAACGCTTCCGAGAAGCGTTTGTTCCTGCCTCTGGCACCGAGTTCCTCGTGGCGGATTACAACCAGATTGAACTGCGTGTTATTGCCCACCTCGCCGAGGACCCTGGACTGATTGAGGCGTTTCGAACCGGTGAAGATATTCACAACACCACCGCAGCACGAGTCTTCGGCGTACCAAACGATCAAGTCACGGGGGCGCAGCGATCAAAAGCCAAGATGGTCTCCTATGGACTCGCCTACGGCATGGAGGCCTACGGCCTAGCTCAGCGCTTGGCAATCCCCACCGGCGAGGCGCAAGAAATTCTGGATGCATATTTCCTTGCATTTCCGAGCGTCAAGGCATTTATGGAAGACACCGTCGAACAAGCACGCACCCGCGGCTATACCGAGACAGCCTTTGGTCGTAAGAGAAAAATTCCCGAGCTGTCTTCTGGTCAGCGCAATCTGCGAATGGCAGGGGAGCGCCAGGCCATGAACGCTCCGATTCAAGGCCTCGCAGCAGACATCTTCAAAGTAGCCCTCGTGCATCTTGACGCTGCCATCGATGAACAGGGTCTGCAGAGCAAACTCATTCTGCAGGTTCATGACGAGGTGATTCTCGAGGTTCCCCCCGAGGAACGAGAGGTAGCCGAACAGGTTGTGCTTGAGGCAATGTCTGGCGCTTTCGATCTGCGAGTGCCGCTAGAAGTGAATCTTTCGAGGGGCAGCACGTGGGCTGCGGCAAAGGGCTGAGCAGTGTCTGACTCGTTACCAGATCGGCACTGGTTTGAAGACGTAGCTGACCATCTTGGACCTGCCTATCTGCGCTACTCCTTCACCATGGGCACCAAGCAAGAGGTTGAGTTCTTAGTGGAAGCACTCAACCTTCAACCGGGCATGCGCGTCTTAGATGTGGGTTGTGGCCCGGGCAGACACGCTATCGAGCTTGCAAAGCAGGGCATTGGAGTTGTCGGGGTCGATATCAGCGAGCGCTTTATTGATGTAGCTAGGGAATCTGCAGCGACTGCAGGAGTATCGGAGCTGGCGCAGTTCATTCGCTCAGATGCACGCCAGATGAGTGCTGATGATCGCTGTGCGGGGCAAGGCTTTGACGCTGCAATCTCTCTCTGTCAGGGTGCGTTTGGCCTAGGAGGGGAGCCCGCTGCGACCGACCCGCAAAACTTGGCACCCGATATGGCAGTGCTTCGCGGGATCCACGACTCGCTTCGTCCTGGTGGCAAACTCGCAGTCTCGGCTTTCTCTTCATATTTCCAATTGCAATGGCTCGAAGAGTCCGATCAGTTCAACGCTGCGACTGCAGTAAATACCGAGCAAACCGAGTTGAGGAATGCGCAGGGCATTCGGATTCCATCGCAGCTGTGGACGACCTGTTACACCCCGAGGGAGTTGCGCATGCTCGCCGAGCGGGCACACCTGCAGGTAGAGCAGATCTATTCGGTCACCCCGGGGGAGTACGGCCGCAACAACCCAACGGCCGACACGCCAGAGTTTTTGTTGTTGGCGCAACGGCCAATTTGAATCTCCACTTTCAGCCTGTGCTCTGGGCAGGGTACTCTTGAGGGTTCCTATTCCTCTAGAGCATCGAAGAGTTCCTACGTGTCCGACACCACCACCACTACCGACCCAGACCAGCCAACTGAAAGCCAGCTAGAAACGCCAGCGTACGTCCCCCGCCAAATCACCTTTGATGATCTTGACGGTCAGTCGCTCGAAGATGCGTACGCAGCGAGCATGGTTGCAGTTGAGGATGGCCAGTTGGTCAGCGGTACCGTGGTCAAGGTTGACCGCGACGAGGTTCTGCTCGACATCGGATACAAGTCCGAAGGCGTTATTCCTAACCGTGAACTCTCAATCCGCAACGAGGTTGACCCCAGCAAGGTGGTCAGCGTCGGCGATTTGATCGAGGCCTTGGTTCTTCAGAAGGAAGACAAAGAAGGTCGCCTGATCCTGTCCAAGAAGCGTGCCCAGTACGAGCGTGCCTGGGGCGATATTGAGAAGGTCAAAGCAGAAGAAGGTGTGGTCTCGGGCCTTGTCATCGAAGTGGTCAAGGGCGGCCTCATCGTTGATATCGGCCTTCGTGGTTTCTTGCCGGCATCACTTGTCGAACTGCGCCGTGTGCGCGATTTGCAGCCGTATGTGGGTCAAACCCTTGATGCCAAGATCATTGAACTCGACAAGAATCGCAACAACGTTGTGCTGTCTCGCCGAGCTTGGCTAGAAGAGACCCAGAAAGAACAACGCGAAGATTTCCTCGAGAACCTCAAGCCTGGCGAGCGTCGCAGCGGCGTGGTGTCGAGCGTGGTCAACTTTGGTGCGTTCGTTGACCTTGGCGGTATGGATGGACTCATCCACGTCTCGGAGTTGTCCTGGAAGCATGTTGATCATCCTGGCTCTGTAGTAGCCGTTGGCGATGAGGTCGACGTAGAGGTGCTCGAAGTAGATCTTGAACGTGAGCGCATCTCGTTGTCGCTGAAGGCAACCCAGCAGGATCCATGGCAGGAGTTCGCAACCAACCATCAGGTTGGCGAACTGGTCTACGGCCGTGTTACCAAGCTGGTCCCATTCGGTGCATTCATCCAGGTGGGCGACGGCATCGAAGGCCTGGTGCATATCTCAGAGATGTCAGCGCACCACGTTGACTTGCCAGAACAAGTCGTTACCCCAGCCGAAGAACTCTGGGTCAAGATTATTGACCTCGACCTTGAGCGTCGACGAATCTCACTGTCGATCAAGCAGGCCGCCGAGGGCGGCGTTGTTGCAGCGGAGTACCAGCAGCACTTCGGTGAGCAGAACTATGACGCCGAGGGCAATTACACCGGCGAGAAGCTTGATCTTGATAGCACCTCAGAAGGCCAAGAGGCTTGGGCTGAGTTCTATGCCGAACAGGGCCTAGACGCTCAGGGCAACCCACTGACCGAAGCCGAAGCAGAGGCCATCGTTGAGGCAATCGTCGAAGAAGCAATTGTTGAGGAGATTGTCGAAGAGATGATCGAAGAAGCAATTGTTGAGGAGATTGTCGAAGAGATGATCGAAGAAGCAATTCTTGAAGAGATCGCTGAAGAGATCGCTGAAGAGGTCGCAGAGTCCGAGGCTACCGAACAGTAATTCTTGGCCTTTGGCCACCAGAGCTACAGATTGGCAAAGAACCCCGCTAGCTAGCGGGGTTCTTTTGCGTTTTGGGCGTAGTTCTCAAGCTTTGGAGCTTTCGTGTCGATCAACTTCCAACGATGTTCCCCCGGTTGTTCGCGATGAACACGGGTGATCAGCATATTCACTACATCTACGGAGCGAGATTCCTGTGAGCTCAAGACGAACCCTCATCCTTATCGGAGCAATAGTGATCGGAGGGCTCGCCGCATTCTTGACCATGAACTACGTCAAGGGCGTCGAGAGTGAGAGTGCCGACAAAAACCAGATGGTTACCGTGTTGGTTGCGGCGGGACCGGTTGCCAAAGGCTCCTCAGCTGATGAGGCGCTTGCGACGCAATCCATCCGCACTGCCGAGAGGCGCCGTTCCGAACTGCCAGCTAGTGCAGTCGTTCGCCCCGAAGATATTTCTGGTCAGGTCGCAGCCGTTGACTTCGGAGGTGGCGAAGTCATTACCTCAATGATGTTCCTTCCCGTTCAGGAACTGACCGGATCGAAGGGTGGCAGCATTGATGCAGGAAACGTTGCAATCACCATCATGGTCGAGCCAGATGCTGGAGTAGCCGGTCTGATCCAGCCGGGAGATTCCATCAACATCATGGCGCTCGGTCCAGTCAACCCAGGTGGAGACGGTTCACCTACGGCTCCACTGAGTAAGGCGACAGAAGATCCGAGTACACCATGGAGTTTGGGTCAGCCGTATGTGTATGCGTTCCAAGATGTGAAGGTGCTCGGAGTGGGAAAGAACCTGGGAACCCCAGTCGCCGCTCCAGCAACCGCACCGGGTGCCGAGCCTGCTCCGGCAGCGGCTCCCGCAACCGACACCAACCTGATCACCGTGCAGATACCAGCGGATCAGGCACCACTACTGATCTCTCTGCGAGGAGCCGGGCTGTACCTGACGCTCAACCGCCCCGACTATGAAGCTGCTCCCATTCCCTTCGTGAGCTCCCTGCCCTCCTTCACTGGAGAAGAGGGTCGATCCCCATACCCGGCAGCTTCCGCTGAGGCTGTTGCGCCCGCCGGATCTGCCGGGGCAGCAGGACAGTGAGCAGCACGTTCATGCCCGAATCTCAGTATGAAGAGCGTACCGAACCGGTGCTCAACATCTCAGAACCTGCTGTTGTTCAACAGCAAACGAACCCGACCGCCGCAGCAGAGCCGGCCGCTCACAGCATTCAGGTTTCGGTGGCCATCGTCGAGCCCGATGCACCCATGAGGGATCGCCTTGTTGGGTTGCTAAGCGCTGGGGTGACTCCATTTGGCTCGATCGAAGAACTCGCTGCTCGTCTGACCGGAACTGTCCCGGTGGTCGTGGTGCTTGGCCCCTCCTGCGCTAATGAAGACACGCTTGAAATTGCCGAACGCGTCATGGCCCAATACCCGATTCTGGAAATGATCCTGATGGTGGAAGAGCTCAGTACCTCGATGCTTCAGCAGGCTCTGCGGGCTGGGGTTCGCGATGTTCTTGCTATCGCAGGGGACGCCGCAGCTCTGCCGGCGGCTGTGCAGCGCTTGGCTGTTCTGCTCGATCAGATGCAGCGCCAAGCTCGATTAGCAGGGGCGGCGAGTCTGGCAGCAGGTGCAGTACCTGGACTCTTGAACGAGATGGGAGCGGTTCCTACTGCGCCTGCAGGCACTGATGTTCCCCCCGGGGTAATGGAATCCCTGCATGGCCAAGTGCTGACTGTGTTTTCGCCCAAGGGCGGCTCGGGGAAGTCAGTCATTGCTACTGCGCTAGCTACTGCCCTAGCGCAACGCTCTGACAAACCAGTCTGCTTAGTTGACGCCGACCTGCAGTTTGGTGATGTTGCCGTGATGCTCAAGCTGATTCCGCATCACACCATTGTCGATGCAGTCGCAGCCCTTGACCGACTTGATGCACCACTCTTAGACAGCTTGCTCGTGACGCATGAGGAGTCCGGCCTCAAGGTGCTGCCAGCTCCGCTCGAGCCCGCATTCGCAGATCAAGTGGGTGCTACCGAGATGGTGGCCATCATTGAGTTGCTGCGGTCGTTTTGTTCCTATGTCATTGTCGACACGCCTTCGTACTTTAACGACGTGGTTTTGGGTCTCGTAGAGACATCTGACAAGGTGCTCCTGGTCTCTGGCCTCGACATTCCGAACGTCAAGAACGTCAAGATTGGCCTGCAGACACTTCGCCTTTTGAATACCCCAATGGAAAAGCTCATGCTGATTCTGAATCGGGCCAATTCCAAGGTCAAGCTTGACGTTGGAGAGGTTGAACGCACCCTGCAAATGAAGGCAGATGTGCTTGTCCCTAGCGATGTGGTGGTCCCTCAGTCAGTGAATAAGGGAGAGCCAGTCGTGATCTTTGCTCCCAAGTCGTCAGTGAGTAAGTCCATCTTCAGCTTGGCCGAGATGTTTCTTCCTCAAGAAGCTCACAAAAAGCGCTTTCTCGGCCGATCTGAGTAGTCAGCAACGGTATCCAACCAAACTTTCTCGAACATTCTCTGGAGCTATCAGTGTCACTTTCCGAACGACTCAATAACCAACAGGCAGGCTCGCTCGCAGGTGGCACGGCACTACTGCCACCCGTGGGACAAGCAGGCCCAGCAGCGGGTTCGGCACAGGCATCAAACTCAGCTCCAACGCCGCCTCGTCAGGATCCTGCAGCCGCCGAACTTCGCCACCGGGTACACCAACTGCTGATCGATGAACTCGGTCCGATTCTGTTCGATAACCGTCTCAGCGAAGACGATCTTCGTCGGCGGGTGAACGAGCAACTGCAAGCTGCGGTTGCTCTTGAGCGGGTGCCGTTATCTGCGGCAGATAAAGCTCGACTGATTCAAGATGTTACCGATGACATTTTGGGATACGGGCCGATCGACTGTCTGCTCCGCGAAGAAGCCGTAACAGAAATCATGGTCAACGGCCCAGATCGAGTTTTTGTTGAACGAGATGGAAAGCTCACCAAAGACCCCAACGTCCGGTTCCTTGATGAGGATCACGTTCGGCGAGTGATCGACAAGATCGTCTCAGCTATTGGGCGCCGCATCGACGAGTCCACCCCAATGGTAGATGCCCGCCTTCCCGATGGTTCCCGCGTCAACGCAGTGATTGCACCGCTAGCAATCGGCGGGCCATTCCTGACGATTCGTAAATTCTCGGCAGACCCTCTGCAGATCGAGGACCTGATTCGCTTCGGGTCAGTGAATGTTCATGCCGCGGAGTTCTTGAAGGCGTGCATCCTGGGCCGCCTGAATGGGGTGGTTTCAGGCGGTACTGGTTCGGGTAAGACCACGATGCTCAACGTGCTCTCGAGCTTTATTCCCGACGACGAGCGCATCGTCACGGTGGAAGATGCCAAGGAACTCCAGCTACATCAGGAACACGTGCTGTCGATGGAGTCACGTCCTTCTAACGTAGAAGGTCGGGGCGAGGTCACGATTCGAGACCTTGTCAAGAACTGCTTGCGTATGCGCCCCGACCGCATTGTGGTTGGCGAGTGCCGCTCGGGTGAAGCGCTCGACATGTTGCAGGCCATGAATACGGGCCACGATGGCTCGCTCACCACAGTCCACGCGAACAGCCCACGAGACACCCTCGCACGACTTGAGACCCTGGTGCTGATGGCTGGATTCGACCTACCGATTCGTGCCATTCGTGAGCAGATGGCCTCTGCGATTGACATCATTGTGCAACTCACGCGACTTCGCGACGGTACTCGTCGAGTAACCCACATCACAGAGGTACAGGGTATGGAGGGTGACATCATCACACTTCAGGATGTGTTCTTGTTCGACTTTGGTGCGGGGGTAGATGAACGCGGCAGGTTCCGTGGCGAGCTTCGAGCAACTGGGGTGCGACCCAAGTTCGCAGAGAAGCTTGCCGATCAGGGCATTCTCTTGGGGGCCGAAGTCTTTAACCCGAATACGGGAATGCAAGCTCAGTCGGGTCGGTTGTGAGCGCTCCTCGCGCAGTTGCTCTGCTGCGGGGTCTCTCCGCTGCGGCGCTGCTCTGTGCACTGACGCTGTTTTCTCTTGGGGCGGCTGGAATGGCCGCTGCTACCCCAGCAGCAACAACTGCTACCCCTTCTGGGGGTGCAGATGCGCCTGCAATCCGCGTTGGTCAGGTTGACGCAACTCGCAGCCCAGCTCGGGTGCAGGGTTGGCTGACAGGAGCAGCAGTAGGTGATCTCAAGGTTGCAGAGCCGGGTGCGGCTGCAATTCCTGCAGGGGCTCAGCTGAGTACCCAACTCGGCCAGAGCACCAATGTCGTAGTGGTACTAGACAACTCAGTTTTGCTTGGCAACGCTGTGGTCCAGCTCTCAAAGAAGGCAATCGCACCCCTCATGCCAGGCGCAGGCGTAGTTGATTCGCTGAGCATCGTTAGTACTGGCGGGGGTAGCAAGGTTGAAATTGCAAACAGCACCTCTGCAGCAGCAGTACAAGATGCACTGAGTCGAGTCCGTCCGCTCGGTGAATCTGCCACATGGGATGGCTTGAGCGCAGCAGCTGACCTGTTAGAGAGCCGCGGTGGTGACACGAACGGCACTGTGGTGCTGTTTGCTGCATCGTCAAGCACGGCTCTAAACGGTGGCTCTGCAACAGCCTTGGCAGCACTGCGGAAGGCTGGGGTCGACCTTCAGGTGGTGTCCGCTGCAAGTAATCCAAACCTTGAGGGAATCAGCTCGATGGTCGGCGACTTGGGCGGCTCGTTGCAGGTCTTGCAGGCCGATGGGCAGATCGTGCCTCAGTTTGAGTACGCCTCAGAGATCATCAAAGGTAGATTTGAATTCGACGTGACCACCCCAGAGGCGAAGGCTTCGCTGGTACCGCTCACGCTGAGCGCAGGGGAGTCAGCTACCAGCATCGCTTATGTGCCTGGCCTGTTGCGTGTCGGTAGCACCGCTCTTGCAGCAAGCCCAGAGACCTCCGGTGGACTGTTTGGATTCCTGAGGAATCCCTATATGGAATGGTTGATCCTGCTGCTCGGAGTTGCTGCGGTTGTCACCATTGCGTGGACAGTTCTGTCCATGCTGATACCTGATGAGAACAGTGTGAGCCGCAGGCTGAAAGCCTATGAAGAGGTTGAGGCGGGCCCGACCGAGGCCGATATCTCGGTGGCCGAGGGGCATGCCACAGTTCCGATTATTCAGCGTGCAGTAGACCTGACGGGCTCGCTTGCCGATCGCCGAGGTCTCACCGAGAAGCTCGAATTAGATCTCGAACGGGCCAATCTTCCGCTGCGTGCAGCCGAGGTCATGTTCTTTGTTGCTGCAGCCGCTGCAACGCTCATGCTGCTGACCTTTGCGCTCACTCGCAGTTTAATCCCAGCCGTGATCGCCGGAATCCTTGCAGTAGTCCTGCCCAGAGCCATTCTGAATATGCGGATCCGCCGTCGTCAGAAGGCCTTTGGGGATCAGCTGCCAGATACGCTCACTCTGTTGGCGGGAACAATCCGTGCCGGCTATGCCGTGTCACAAGGCTTTGAGTCGGTTTCAAAAGAGATCTCCGAGCCGATGGGAAGAGAACTTCGTCGAGTTGTCACCGAAACCCGGCTCGGCCGTTCCCTAGAGGAGTCGCTTGAGGCCGTTGCCGAGCGCATGGATAGTGCTGACTTTGCCTGGGCTGTCATGGCAATCCGAATTCAGCGTGAGGTCGGCGGAAATCTGGCCGAGCTGCTCGCCACCGTGGCCGAGACAATGACTCAGCGTGAGCGCCTGCGCCGAGAGGTCTCTACGCTCACTGCAGAAGGCAAGATGAGCGCCATGATCATTGGTCTCTTGCCACCAGGATTGGCTGTTGTCATGTGGGTGATGAACCCCGCGTATATCAGCGAACTCTTTCAGCCCGGATTGGGATACATGTTGCTAGGCGTAGCGGTGCTGATGATGGGCATCGGATTCGCATGGATGAAAAAAACCATCACGATCGAGGTCTGACAGATGTCTCCAATGTTGTTGTTGCCCACCATTCTGATTGCGCTCGCAGTTGGCACTGCGGCCTACACCGTCATTACGCAGCTAGAAGAACGCAAGATGATGCGCTCCTCTCTGCGACGCCTTGATGGTTACGAGGTCGAGAGCCAACGCAACCAAGAGATGCTCGACCCGTTGCGTGAACGCGCACTCGCCCCGATTCTGAGTGGGTTAACTGGCATCGGTCGGCGCCTGACCCCGGCAGGGTATGTCGAGAAGGTGCGGCTCAAGTTTGTCCATATGGGAAACAATTCCCCCACTGCTGTTGATCGGTTCTTGGCGATTCGCGTTGCGACCGTAGTAGGCGCAGTGCTGGTGTTCTTGGTGTTCTTTGTGTTCAACCTGTCGGGACTAACGGGAAACATGAAGCTGGCTGCTGGTGGGCTCTTGATGTTGGTTCTGGTGATCGGACCGGACTCTTCGTTGAATCGCAAGGTGGCAGCGCGACAGCTTGAAATGCAACGCGCACTGCCCGACACGCTTGACCTGCTGACCATTTCGGTTGAGGCGGGGCTGGGATTCGAACAGGCACTCGATCGGGTGATCACTGCTGTGCCTGGTCCGCTGACCGATGAGTTCGCCCGTATGCTTGGCGAAACCCGAGCTGGAGCTGCCCGCTCGGATGCCCTTCGAGCTATGGACGAGCGGTGCGATGTTCCCGAGTTGCGAGCCTTTGTTCTTTCCATCATTCAGGCCGACAACTTTGGTGTGTCCATCGGGCGAGTCCTCCGGGCCCAAGCTGAAGAAATGCGAATCAAGCGCCGTCAGCTTGCTCAAGAACGTGCCCAGAAGGCTCCCGTAAAGATGCTGATTCCGATGGTGTTTTGCATCTTTCCGGCGCTGTTCTTGGTTGTGCTTGGCCCCGCGATGCTCTCGATCAAGAAGAGCATGTAGGCCAGTGCCGGCACCTGCCACGAGCGATGCCGACAGAGCCGTATCTGAGCCAAAGGCCGCCCTAGGAACCTATGCGCCGATTATGTGGGTGTTCGCTGGATTGTCGGCGCTGATAGCGGCGGCGCCGATCTCGGATAACAGTTTCTTGACTCACTTGGCCACCGGTCGGCTGATTTTGGAGAGCGGCCTTCCGGACCAGAACCCGTTCTTGTATTCCAGCACGGCCTTCCCGGTGCCGAGCTACTGGTGGTCAATTCTTCTGGGCGCAGTTGATTGGGCGGGTGGAGCAACCGGGCTGCGCCTGCTTACCGCTGGGTTAGCAGGACTACTTGGGGCCTTGCTGGTGCGCATGGCTGCGAGCGCCGAGGCACCTGAACTAGCCGCCGCAGCCTCAGTGTCAACGGGAGCGAACACACAAAACGAGGGTTCGCAGCCCGGCTTACTGGCCGTGTTGCTGCCCGCTGGACTGGGGTTTATCTGCCTACTGAGTTTTCTGAATGGTCGTCCCCATCTGATTGGGTTTGTGCTGCTGGCCCTTCTGGTTCTGGTCTGGAAGGAGGGGCGATCCCCTTGGTGGTTGCTGCCAATCTTTGCGGTATGGGTCAACGTTCACGGGTCTTGGCTCTACGGATTGATTGTGCTGGGAATGTACCTAGTTGCCACCACAATTGACTCGCGCAAGTTGATTCCAAAACAGTTCGCACTCGCCGGCACTGCACTACTCGGAGTCGTGATTGGCGGGGCGCTCTACCCTGATCGGTTCGCCCTGCTGCTGTTACCAGCCAAGCAATTTGGCGACCCGATCGAGCGTGAGGCCTTGCAGAGTTATCAGGAGTGGGGCCGAGTGGGATTCGATCAGCCCATGTTGTGGATGATGCTTGCCATTGCCATCTTGGCAATCTTTGGCTGCATACGACAGCGGCGCTATGCCATGACCGTGATGGTTGGGTTACTCGTGATTCTTGGGTTCTCTGGACTGCGACTCGTTCCCATTGCAGCCGTAGCACTGGTTCCCTTTGCTGCGATTGGTCTGCGCGGAATCGGGACTGTTGGGCTGCCCTCCGGTCGAATGGCAAAGGCAGTCGGCGGGTTCGGTCTGCTGCTCTGCTTGGCGGCGGGTGCGCGGTGCCTAATCGGTCCGAGCTACCAACTCGATGCGTTTCCGGTGGCCGCTGTTGACTGGTTGGAAGCACGCGATTTAGTTGGCAACGACACACGTGTGACCACTCACGATTTTGCTGGCAACTATTTGGAGTGGCGATACGGGGACCGGGCAAATACGTGGGTTGATGATCGCCCTGGGGCCGCCACCATGGTGGCCTATGTGAACATGTTGCGCCTGAGCGAGGGCTGGCAAAACTCGCTTGCCGGGTCCAAGGGCGATGTCCTGATCTGGCGAACCTCAGACAAGCTCACGGCACAACTCAAGAAGGACCCTGAATGGGTAGTCGGAACACAGGCTGGGGAGTTCACGGTGTTCTGCACAGCCGAACTGGCGGATCGCTGCAGCTAACGAACTGCTGATTGTGCTGGGCTAGTTGGGCCAGCTCCGGGGTTCGGTGGTACGAGGCTTGTGTTCCGGCGAGGTCCAGTCACGGCGCCAAGAGTCATGCTCCGGCCCTGCCAGACTGGGAGTCTCTCCCGAGCGTGCCCGCTTGCGTGCGCTCCACCAATCGCTGTTGGTTTCATCTGCGAGCTCGGCAACTGCCTGCTCAATACTCACTGCAAAGCTGCGCGCATCTTGGCCATCCTCGGGCATCAACGGAGCGCCAATGTTGACCACGACCGTTTGAGGGTTCAGCGTTTTGCTTCCTTTGCGCAACACGCGACCAGTGCCCTCAAGGTGAATCGGGATGATCGGAATAGTGCACTTCACTGAGAGGTATGCGGCTCCACCTTTGTGGGGCAGACCCCACCCGTCTGTGGATCTTCCGCCCTCGGGAAAGATCAGGAGCGACCACCCATCAGCGAGCAGCCCCGCTGCACGATCAGCCGAGCGGCGACTCACCTTGTTGCGCTCCATGGGAACGGCGCCATATGCCCACGCAGCTAGGGCTGCGCTGTGGCGGGAGTCAAAGAAGTAGTCTGCCGCTGCGGCAACCACGAGTTGCTGACGCCAAGGCTTTGGAATAGTGGTGAGCAGAAGCGCCGTATCGAGATGGCTCTGATGATTGGCCACAAAGATTGCGGGCCCGCTGAGGGCATCTATGCGGTCAGTATTGCGAACCTCTGGCCTGCAGGCAGCCAAGGTAACTGCGCGGCCCACCGTTTCGAGCGCAGCAGTTCGAGTGGCTTGAGCGAGCGGCGAACGCGCCCACTCGGTGTCATAAAAATCTCCAAGCTTGCTGGCCTGCGCTACTGGCTCCACGCCGCGCGGGGTAGCAGCAGCGGTATACGGGAATCCCAACCCGCGTACCCAGTTCAGCGGATTGGGAACCTGAACCTTCACGTCGCAGCCCTGTTCATAGCAGCCCTGTTCATGTCAGCCCTGTTCATGGCAGCCCTGTTCATGTTACGTCTGCCATTCCGAGCGGGGGATTCTTGACATAGGTGATGCTGGGGTCAGGACCCAACACGTCCGAGGCCATCTCGAGTGCGTCCGCCAAGGTAGAAGCCGGCCGGAATCCCAAGCG
Organism: Actinomycetota bacterium; assembly: GCA_947473395.1. Taxonomy (GTDB): domain Bacteria; phylum Actinomycetota; class Acidimicrobiia; order Acidimicrobiales; family Microtrichaceae; genus IMCC26207. The sequence goes on from CANJEC010000012.1 coordinate 17,259, forward strand.
ACGAACCGTTGCTGGGTCTCCTCCCACAATGATGACTTGGCTCAGGTGTTCAAGTGCGTGACTACCCCAGTACCACATGTAAAACGGGTGCACCCCGTGATAGGCGTGAGAGGTCCGATACAGGTGCCGGTACCACTCGTCGGTTGCAAAGCTGGTTTCGAACCGTTGCTCAATCTGAATCGGATCAGTGGTCTCGGCTAGTACCTGCTCAAAGAAATCAATGTACGAGGGGTGATGCACCGGATGGAACTCATTGGTGGTCGGGTGCGTCATAATCAGCACGCCTCCCTCACGAACCACGGGCTTGCCCTTGTACATATTGAAGAAGTAGCCAAGCCCCAGACACATCACCAGGATGGGATTCATGATTGAGTTGACGTTGTAGGGGCCAACGTAGGGAAGCCCGTACAACACAATGTCAGTCTGGCCTTCAACCGAAATGAGTTGCTGCTTGTACACCTCGGCTGTGGTCAGTTTGTGAACTGCTTCAACCTCGCCAGCGTGCACCGAGGTCAGCGCATACGGGGCTTCCCAAGAATGCAGAATCCTTCGACGACTGCTCGGTGGGAGTCGGTCAAGCCCAGTCTTCACGCCTAAGAATGTGGCCCGATCCTTCGCTGACCATTCCCATTCGCGCTTTGCAAGCACAGAGAGCGGCCCGTCACCAAACAAGTCGTTGTTGACCGTTGTCTCGATCTGGAAAATATTGATTCCTGCAGACTTGAGCACGTCACCTTGGCGCCAGTTGCTGCGATGCAACTCCGAGTTCTCTTGGTCCATGAACGACTTGGTATTGCGCATGGTTTTGACGTTGTGGTGGTGGCGAATGCCTTGGTATCCAGAGAGCCCCGTGGCAGTTGACTTCCAACCCCCGTCCATCGAAACCAGGTTGATGTTCACATAGATGATCAGATCGGACTCAGCTGCCCGCTTGGACATCTGCACCTCTTCGCCGTGGCGAGTCTCGCCCAGCATGACCATGCCGTCAGGGTCTTCAGCATCGTGGTTATACAACTGGCCGCGGGGCGCGAACGCGTCGTAAATGCGATCGCCCAGGCAATACCGAAGCTCTGCCTCGGTCATCCGGCGGTGCAGTGCTAGAGCCGCAATGATGTGGATATCATCCACTCCCGCATCGGCAGCTAGGTCGAGTACTGCTTCAATCACACGCTGGCGAATATCGGGTCGCCGCATCTTGGGTAGCGGCAGCGAGATGTCATCAAACGCAATGGTGAGCTTCATGCCCGAGAACAGTTGCGCTGGCAGTGGGTCAGAATCCACTGGGTTGAGCAGTGCATCGCGAATGGCTTCATCAGGGTGCTCTAGGCCGGGCAGCGGCTCGGGCGGGTAGATAATTCGGCTGCGTCCGGCGGGCAGGCGCTCTAGACGGAACTGCTCGCCGCTATGCAACAACACTGGTGGCGTGGAGCGGTCGACATCAAGAACCAGTCCGGGTCGCGGTGCGGCCGGTTGTTGGCCGCGCCGCTGTGCAGGCTTGCCTGATCCGGACTTGCCCGTTGAAGTTGATCGTGGTTGGTGGGAGCGCGGTTGCTGGCTCAACGTCGAGCCGCCTTCCTAGTCGAGAGCATGGGTGCTGCGGGGTAATCGGGGGAGTGCATGTCAAAGGCGATCTTCACGGCACCGCGGCTACCGGAACTGCTGGCATGAGCGAGGGCTTCAGGGAAGCGCGTCAGCGGGTAGGTGGCGGAAACCAGGCGACCAAGGTCGGCTGCAGCAACGAGTTCGGCTGCAAGGTCGAAACTACGTATCGGTGTGCCTTGGATGATTTCAGTTCCATAGGTGTAGGCGCCGGTGAGTGAGATTTCTCGCTGCCAGAGTGGGGTCAGATCCACGGTTTGCACACCGGGCATGCCAACCATGATCACGCGTCCGCCGGGGCGGGTTACAGCAAGGGCCGTGCGAAGACTTTCGGCGCTTCCCACACAATCGATCGTCACGTCAGCACCACCCGAAAGTCTGCTGTGCGGGTCCTGATCCGGGTGAAGCGAACTATCGGAGCTCAACAAGTGTGTGCCCACCGTGCTCCGCACCACTCGAATCAGTTTCGCTGGCTCGCAGACGACGGTGGGTTTGGCGCAGGCAGTGCTGAACTCTCGGCCGAAGCTCTGCTGATGGGCGTACTTCGCTGCCACGATGAGCTGCTTCGGTGGAGACCATCGGTTGAGCGCCGCAATAGTGACCAGACCAAGCGTGCCGGCACCAATCACCACCACAGTCTCATCAGGTTGTACATCGGCTGAGAGCGCTGCATGCAGGCCGCATGCAGTTGGTTCGATCATGACTGCAGCCGAGTCGCTGAGTTCATCGGGCACGGGGTGCAACTGGCTTGGGTGCGCAAGCATCTCAGTTGACCAACCGCCGCCGGTATCGCAACAAAATCCGGTTTGCAGTCCGGCATCAAGACAACCATGCGTGATTCGCTCGCAGTTGCCGAGTCGTCCGTCAGCACAGGCAGTGCACAGCGGACTCAGTCCTCGAGCTACACAGCCGAGCACGGGTTCAACGACTACCCGCTGGCCGTTGGGATCATCCGCTACAACCTCGTGGCCGGGAGTAAACGGGAACGAGACAATCGTTTCAAACCAGCGACTTGACTGCCCGTGCACAGTTGCCAAGTCCGAACCGCAGATTCCGGCCATGCGCGGTGCAATACGCACCCACTCGGCGTTCGGCAGCTCGGCCTGAGGTAGTTCTTTGAGCTTCAGCGGACCAAGGCGTGTTGGGGTGCTGGGGCGCAACGTGCTGGCAACCAGCGCAGCACCAAACCGAGCAATCTCGTAGTCAACGACGAGGGCTTTCATGCTTGGCCTCGCACAGTCGAGGATGGCCGCCAGCGGGTTGCGAAGGGCAGCACCGAATGGCGAAACCCTTTGGCCTGTCGAAAGTCCTCTACCAGCCAACCGCGTTTGCGGGCAATTGATGCCAACCGCGGCTCGGGGTTCACCGCTACAGGAAATCCAACGGCTTCCAGCATGGGTAGGTCTGAGGAGGAGTCGGCATACGCAACGCTTTGCTCAAGCAGCAGGCCCTCTGCAGCGCAGTACTCGGCCAGAATGCTGGCCCGGGCTTCCACCGTGGGGGGAACCTCATCGAGTTGTCCTGTCAGCGTGAGTCGTCCGGAACGGTCAACCGCGGTGCCGAGTCGGGCGCAAATCACATCATCAAAGAGCGGCATCAGCGGTTGGATAATGAAGTCCAACGCCCCGGTAATTAACACAGTGCGGTGCCCGAGCGCCCGGTGCTCCCGGACCCGTCGAATCGCAGCCGGAAAAGACCGTGCCAGCAGCATTGCTGAGAAGTGCTCAGCGGCGTCCTCGTCAAGCTGTTCAAGCAGTGCGCCGTCGTAGCGTCGGTAGAAGGATCGCAAAAAATCTGAGCGGTCCTTGCGGTCTTGCGCCAGCAACGAGGGCCCCTCGGCCAGGGTCCGCGCAGCGAACCGCAAGCGCTCAGCCGTGGGCATACGCCGTGTTGCCATCCACGCATATGAGGTGACCACGTTTGAAGCAATGAGCGTGTTCTCTAAGTCGAATGCAGCCATGTGTCGCTCGGGGGACAGCACGGCGCGACGCAAGCGGTCTGGGCGGGCTTCGGCGTTGCTGCGAGAGGGCGAGGACCGCGCTCGTCCGTGTTTGACTACCGAAGGCAAATGAATCTGCGTGATGTACGCGTCCCAGTCAATAGCTGCAGGGTCGAGCCCGAAGAGCGCCTGTTCAGTGGGATCTAGTGAGTCCCAAAGCGTGAGCAGGTGCTGAACGCCGTACTCGGCCTCGCATTCGGTGTAGGCCCCATAAAGCTCAACATAAGATTTTGCTCGCTCGGTCTGAGAGCGGCGCTCTTCGATGGTTGCGCCCAGTTGAGCACCCGCTCCTCGTAACGGCAGATTGATGACCACTTTTTCGGCTGCGCGAAGTACAACTCCTGCGCGCTTGAGTTGGCCTTCCACTCGGCCGCGTCCCGGAAAGCTCCAGTCGGGCACGATGATGGGTTGCCCGTGCTGGTCATAGAGGGGATGCTCGGTGAACCATTCGCGAACCCGGTCGACCAATCGCTGGTACTTCAGCGGGTTACGTGATCCGCTGGCGACTTGCACGATATGCGGCTCGCCAGCCGCCTGTGCAGGAATGTCTGCGTCGCGACCAGCGGTGGCGATGATTGCAGCCACCACAATGTCTACGGGGATGACATCTACAACACCCTCGGGCACCCCTGGGAACTCTTTGAGCAGGCCTCGGGCATAGGACAAAATGATCGGCTCCGCCATGCGGAAACCACGAATCCAACCGGGTCTGGGTTCAAGCAGGGCTGACTCGATAATTGAGGGTCGCACCACGCTCAGGCGGGATGCCGAATCTCCGTAGGAGCGAAGAGTCTGTGCTGTGGCCACCTCGCTCAGCGCTTTGGTAAAGGCATAGGCATCGGGCCAGCCCACCGAGGCTGCACGGGCGCGACCAATCTCTACCATGCGGGCATGCGCCCACTCTTTCCGCAGGGCTTCGGTACGCTCGGCCAGAAGCGGGCCGCCGGCGGAGCCAAGCTCGAATCTCGCCCGGTCCCCAAACTCGCGAAGCTTGTCAGGCGCACGGCTCTCTGCGTCGGTGTCGCTTCGAGACCGACGAGCGGCTGCAACCTCGGCACGCCAATCCAAGCTCGAGACAAAGTCGTTGCTGTCTACTGGTTCTTCAAGTGCCGAGCCGCGACGATTGCCAGCCACGTAACAGGTGCTCACGCAGACCAAGTGAGGTGACACTCCAAGCTCATGCAGCATCTCGGCAATGCGAACTGGCCCGAGCAGATTGACTTCAACTGCCCGGTCAAGCGGCGAGTCGAACGCAACGGTTGCTGCTGAGTGAATCACCGTGGTGCAACTCGCTAGGGCTGCACGGCCAGCTTCGTCTAGGCCTAGGCCATCAGTGCCAACATCGCCCGAGACTGCCTGCACCCGGTTTGTCATCTGGGCAAAACCCTCGGCGCCGAGTTCTTCTCGCAGGCGATCAAAACAGTCGTTGCGAAGGATCTCTTTTTGTATTCGCTGCTCGGCTGAACTTCGCCGGCCATCACGAACCAACAACACCAGTTGGCAATCGGGAACACAGCGAAGCAGCCGCTCGACGAGTGCCGTTCCCACAAAACCTGTGCCACCAGTAATGAAGATCCGTTGCCCGCTCAGATTCTCCAGAATCATGTCTGCTTCGCCGCCCCGCGCTCAGAGACGTCGGTGCGGTGCTGTGACCGCTGGGCATGGCGTTCGATGGCTAGGAGCACAAGTTCATCAATCAAATCAGGGTAGGACAGCGCAGTTGCTTGCCACAGCATTGGGTACATCGAGATCGGTGTAAAGCCCGGAATGGTGTTGATCTCGTTCACCAAGAAACCCCGACCCGGACGTTCGGCGGTGCCTTCCTCGAAGAACACATCAACGCGGGCCATTCCCTCGCCTCGTAGGGCGCTGAACGTCCTCACGGCTAACTCGCGAAGTTCTTCGGAAGCTGCCGACGAAATCTGAGCTGGGATCACGCTTTGCGCAGTTCCGTCGGCGTACTTGTCCTCGTAGTCATAGAACTCTGCAGCGGGAATGATCTCTCCAACAACGCTGGCTCGCGGCGAGCGGTTTCCCAGAACTGCAACCTCGAGTTCACGCGCAACCACGGCCTCTTCCACCACGGCAATCTCGTCGTATTCAAAGGCAAGCTCCAAGGCCGCAAACAGCTCGTCTGAGCCGTGAGCTTTGGTGATCCCAATCGAAGAACCCATATTGGCGGGTTTCACAAAGATGGTTTCGCCCAACTCCGCAAGCAGTCTTGCTGCAAGCTCTTGCCCGTTCTCGAGTTCGGTGATTCGCACCGCTGCCCAGCGGGGTTGAGCAATCGCAGCGGCATCGAGCACAGTCTTGGCCATGGCCTTATCCATGGCAACAGCCGAACCGAGCACGCCAGCACCGACATAGGGGACCTGAGCCATCTCGAGCAGGCCTTGCACGGTGCCGTCCTCGCCGTTGGGACCGTGAAGAATCGGTAACACCACCGTTGGCGCCTCTTCGGTCGAGCCGGTCAGGATCTCGAAAGGCTGCAGTTCCGGGCCATCTATTTTGAGCGAATCGGGAAGTTCATCTGCCCGGCCTTGCTCAATGAGG
>CANJEC010000013.1 GCA_947473395.1 Actinomycetota bacterium
GGTGTGCTGTACAGCACCAGAGACCAATATCCGCAAGGTGCGAGTTACTGCTTCGGTTGGCGGTGAGGCCAAACTCTCTGCCGTGGTGGCACTCAATCGCGATGCGCCAACAGCAGTTCCCGTGGTGCTCGAGTGGACCGTATGCGGCCGAAACGGAAACTGCTCGCCCTAGCGGGGCCGAGCCACTGTTAGGTCGGTCCCCTTTTCACCGCTTTGTCTTGCGCCTGACCTCCTATAGGGGGTCAGGCGCATAACGAAACTGGTTGGTTCGGCATCGATCGACTGCTCTTTCCACAATGCGAACCACATCTGCTGGTCGAGTCCACACCATGCTGTCTGTGATCTCTAGGACGTAGAAGCCAGCGGATCGCAGTTCTAACATTCGAGCCGCATCGGCGCGCTGGTCTACGAGCGCATCGTGATACCGCGAGCTCTGTACCTCAATGATCAATGGCAGGTTTGGGTGACAAAAGTCCACCCGGCCAGTCCAACGCTCGGCGGTTCCCACGTTGACTTGAGGCACGAGGAAGATGCCAGACTCCTCCAAAATCTGCCTGAAGCGAGATTCCAGATTGCTATCCGAGGGCGTGTAGTCCGGGCCTCGAGCGGCCAAGTATCGCCTCAGACCCGCAGTGCCGTTGCGTCCACTTCGGCCAAGGTCATCTAGAAACTCGGTGATTGACGCGCCGGTGAGCAGATGTTGCGACCAGAGATTGTCGACCAAGCGCTCGGCTCGCGCCTCTTTCGAGATTGAGAAAATCTGCAAGGCCAGGAACTCGGGTCGAACAATAGGTATGCCCTCGAGCAAGGTGCACCAATAGGACGGGAGTGACCGCACGGGATGAATCTGTGCAAGATCAGAGCCTCGGCGAGGTGAGCCGGTTCGACACGTCGTAAATGGCTCGAGTGGGCAGCCTGCGAGTCCCCACATTGCGGCTGCCGACCAGTGGGACAAGACGGCCTTGGGACCACAGTCGGCCACTGCTGCAGCAGTTCGTTGGAGAGAGGTTCGGGGGCTGCCGACAACGCGAAAGATCACATCTGACAGGCGTTCCCAGCGACCAGAGTGAAGTAAATGGTCGATCTGGTTCTGGCTCAGACCAAGCTCTTTGAGTTGACTGCGGGTGAGGAGTCCATGCGATTGCTCGGCAAGGGCTAACGCTAACTGTTCTAAAGAAGCTGGTTGCACCCCAGAACTCTGGCCAGCTGGGTTGGTTCGGGCAACGGGTCGTGCACCCCCAACCGCTTTGTTATGCGCCTGACCCCCCATAGGGGGTCAGGCGCAAGACGAAACGGGGCTTTGTGGTTGTAGTTAGGGTTAGCGGTTTGCTACGAGTTCGATGGTCGCCTCGAGGCATCGGGGGTCCACGGTGCCAGGTACCAGAATGAACTCATCCACACCGGCTGACTCGGCATCATCAAGCGCCAGCAGTAGCCGGTCTGGGTTCCAAACCGGTGCGTCATCTGACATTGCCTGAGCAAAGCCTCGACCAAATATTTCTAGGTAGTCATAGGTGAACCCGCCCAAAGTGGCTTGCGAATCCTCGACTCCAAGCGAGTAGAAACAACCGCTCACAATGTGCGGAGCATCGCTTCTGCCCTCAGTCAACCAAGCCTGCTTCGCTGCCGCTGCTGCAACCGCCATGCCCTCGGCGTTGGCATCGATAGAGAACCCAGAAATCCCGTCAGCCCACTTGGCTGCACGTGCCAAAGCCTTGGGCCCCATGGCTCCAGCCAACAAAGGCGGTCCACCGGCTTGTACAACTGGGGGTCCAAGCGGGTCGGCACCCTCGAACGCTGGCTCGCCTGCCCAGAGCGAGCGTAACTGCGCCACCCCGTCATCCAAACGCTGATGGCGGCGCTCCATGCTTGCGCCAGCGGCCAAATAATCGTGCTCACGACCGCCAATCCCGACTCCAACGGTCAGACGACCATCGCAGAGCACATCAAGGGTTGCGATCTGCTTGGCGATCACCGGGATCGGGTGCGTGGGCAGCACAATCAGGTTGACAAAGACGCGCACGTTTTCGGTGAGTGCCGCTGCTGCTGCGTTGGTCACCAACATCTCTTGGTTATGAAAGGTGATGCGCTCACCGCAAGAGATCGAAGAGAACGGACCGGAGTCAATCCCCCGGCACCAGTCAAGGGTGGTGGCTCGGGTATAACCGCGGGCCATGGTTGGGAGCGCAACGCCGATCTGCATGCTGCGAGATTAGAGCGCTCTCGCTGCACCGACCTAACAGCGGCTAGGCCCAGCTAGGGGGAGCAGTTTCCGTTTCGGCCGCAGACGGTCCACTCGAGCACCACGGGCGCAGCCGTGGGTAGGTCACGGTTGAGCGCAACCACCGCCGATAGTTTGGCTTCGTTGTCAACTGATGCTGTCAGTCGCACCTTGCGAATATTGGTCTCTGGTGCAGTACAGCACACCACATCTGTTGTCGCTGTTGCTTTCATCAGGCTGCCCAGACTGTTGAGTTGCAACTCTCCGCCAAACAACGAGGCCCCGGAGGCTTGCCCATTCCAGTTCAAGTCAAGGGCGACATTTTTGAGGTAGGCCGAACCAAAGAAGTTGGCTGAGGCCGGCCCGCCAGGAGCAACGCCAGCGGGGACCGCAGCAGCGGAATCAACCGTGAGTTGAGATTTAATGACCGGCCCGGAGTATGAGTCCGAGGTTGCCACAAGGCCCACATACTGAATCGGCACGGGAGGGAAATACCAACAATCCAATCCGACCAAGACGCAATTCAGATTTTGGTATTCAACCTTTAGGGAAGAACCGAATAACGAGGAAGCCACCTGAGGCTTAGGCCCGCAGAAGGCAAGCAGGGGAAAATACTGGTCTCCTGCTTGGTTCGAAATGCCCGAAAAGGATTTGGTGCACACAGTCCGCTCGGCGTCATTCAAGGTGAGCGTCAGGACGGTAGCCCCCGAGAAAGACCCAGGGGCGCAAGTGTAGAGAGTCCCGATAGGGCACTGTTGCGCTCCAAGTTGTTTGATCACAACCCCCAAGGAATCAAGGTGTGAGGCATCGGCCGCAACATTTGGACCTGCGGTACCGCCAACAAATTTTCCAAAATCCCACAATTGAATCGATGGCTTAACGGGCTTCTTGAGGCAGAATAACTTGTCCGCACAAAAGGTCATCTTGGTAGTCAAGGTGTCTTTATCCAAGCGAACATTGTCAACATTCTCCCACTCGCCTGCAGGAGTCCCAGCGACCGAGGTTGCCGAACCCACCCAAGGGTTTGCCACCACATTCACATTCCAGATTCGCAATGTGCGCGGGGCAAAGGTGGAGTCTTTAGGGCATCCGTCATCAGTCGCAAGTAGACACGCGAACTGGTATTTGTAGGTCACACTGACGCTAGCGCCATTCAATTGCTCACCGTTCGTGATTAACTTTTTACAGTCTTCACCCGCCAACAACTCGTAGGTTGCGAGTCCGGCCAGTTCAAGTGCACCTCCGACCAGTTGAGCTGCACCGTCCATCTTTGGCACGTCACAAAACCGTCCGTCGGCCAAAGTCACAGATATAGCAGCCTCTCGGGATCTAACACCTTGGATAATCTGCGCGTCGGGTCCCTCCTTTCCTGTGATGTTTAGCGAGGCTGAGGAAATGGGACCACTCACCTCGCTAGACAAGGCAATGGTGAACTTTTTACTTGAAGTGCACGGGGCGAACCCCCCAGAAAAAGCGCAACTGAATCTGGCTTCAGCAAAGCGACTGCGGTCATTCGACACGAGATTACTGTCGTAGAGAAAGTCGGGATCTTTCGGGAAGAGAGGGTTAGTTGCTGCCGATTTGGCGCTCACCGAAGTTACCTTGGTCGGCACCGTTGTCTGCTGCAGCAGAGCTGGGTACGGGGTAGCAGTGGCACCAGTTCCGAAACGGTATGGGCACACCGCAAGTCTGCCAGCAAGGTGACGGAACTCGGTGCGAGCAGACAAAATGATGCTCGCCCCAGGACTCGCCGGGTCGCAAGCCTTCGGGAAATTTGCCGCAGCGGCGCCGGCACCTGCGGGGTCCCACCCGTTTGCCTTTCCGAATACAAAAGTTGAGCTGGGATTGTCAAAGGTCAACGCATGCTGATTGGAAGCTCCGACACCATTGATCACCGTGTTGGCATCAAACCAATACCGCCCATACGGGAAATAGAACGTCTTATTTGTGCAAGAGCCCACACCCCGACCAAACCACTTGTTGAGCGTCTTTACATCGTTTTGGTCGTACTTGCCGGGCGAAAAAGTTATGACCGAAGATGCTGGGCAATCGGTCAACGCCGACGGGTCAGGGGAAGTTGGAGTGGACGAGTCGATTGGATCGTCCTGAGTTGCCGAAACAGGAACTAGTAGTGGGGCTCCACATTTGGTGCCAGCACTAGCCCTGACAGTGGTTGCGGCATTTACGTCCGCGCCGCTCAGCGCCCCGCAACTACCACCTGGGCTGGCCGCAGCCCCGATGCCTTGACTAGCTTGCTCGTACCCCCCACGCACGTCAAGAGCAGGTGTGCCCGCAGGGTCGCGAAGCGGTGCTGCACCACCCTGAGAACTGAGATTTCCGTTGAATTTCAGCGCGCTTGCACCCTTATGAACAAGTGTTGGCTTTGCGGTGTTGATCGAAGGCTGCAGGGAAGCCCAAGGCCATGCCTTCCACAAGAACGCCCCCTGGTACTCGCTGCCCGAGAGCTTGATCTCGCCCGCAGATGCCCCCAATTCATCGGCAGCAGTTCGACACGTAACAGTGGCAGTGTCGGTGCGCTCCGAGGACGTGAACTTGAGCAGTAGCCCAGCAGCGGCTGGAACCCCCGGCAAGCAAGCATCCACAGCGTTGGTTTGGTTCATGCGAAGTTGATTGATCGCTGCCGTGACTGCGCCGTCGGCAACACGCGCTTGCCGAGCGTCCCTTTGTTGATTTTCGGTGATCTTGATCGCCGTCAGCATCATGCCAAGGAGCGCCCCGATAGTGACCGCTGTAATTGCGATAACCGCCAGTACCGCAATGAGGGCAAACCCGTCTTGATTCCTGCGCTCTCGGAGCAGGTGCTGACCCTTCCGCGGGTGCAGCACAGGCTGGCGAGGCAGAGAACTGCTGATCACGGGGCGCTTCATTGCTTCACCAAAGGAATCGATATCCACTCAGACCAACTCACAGTTCCGTTTGCATCGGTACCCACTCGAGCCCGAGAGGTGGCAAAGCTTGAACAACGGTTGGCTGGAATTGCTTTCGAAGGAGCAGGGCTTACAGCCACTGACTGATCTACGAGCTGCTTGAAACAGTCTGTGTCGGTACGCCACTCGAAGTCCGCCAAATATCTGCGGGCACCGGGTACTGCATCCCACACCAGCCGATTGCCATCAACAACCTTCGGTACTGGCGCTGGCGCCGCTCCACCAACGTTGACCACACGAGCGGTGGTTGCCGTGCGACCGTCAGTTGTTGAGGCAGTCACCTTGACATTGTATTGGCCGGCGTTCGGATAAGTATGAACTACTGGTGCGACACTAGTTTCAGTTTTGCCGTCTCCGAACTCCCAACGGTACGAGGCTGTGTTTCCGGCGCCGATGCCCGTGGTGGCAGAGGCATTGAAGGTTTGCCCAAACGCACCCGGCCCAGCAGCATTCGTGAAGGATACAGACAGCGCAGATGGACCGGCGGGATTAATCGTGGTTGTCGTGCTGCCTCCCGGAGCAACAGTTGTTGTTGTTCCCGAGGGATTCGTGATCTCAAAGCTTGTATAGGTAAAGCCCTGTGCGCCTTGATCATCGGTAACTATGAGCGTCACCTCGGCTCTCCCATATGTCCCTGCAGAAGGAGGAGGCACAGTTGGAGTTAAGCCGGATGTGGTGACCTCCACTCCCGCAGCAACTCCATCTTTTGATGGGTACTCGACAATCCAGTCATAAGCTAAATTCCCGCCATCGGGATCTGAGGAGCCAGACCCATTCAAGGTAAACGTCGTGCCGCTGACACCAGAGACAGGAGTCACCACTGCAACCGCGGTTGGGGCTTGGTTAGTCGTTGAGATCTGCTGATATGCGTAATTAGTGTTGCCGAGATCATCGGTCACGGTGAGGATGACGCTGTAGGAGCCTTGCTGCTCAAACTTTGCCGAGATTTGCTTGTCGGTGCTGCTTGGCTGGGGACTCACAAAACTTGGTCCGTTGAACTCCCATTTGTACTTAGCTGTTCGACCAGATCCCACACTCGACCGAGCAGCCGACAGTCCGACTACTAGCGGCGACCCTGCTTGCGAGGTCACTTGGATAATTGCAGTGGGCACCGCCACCCCAGAGAGGTTAAGCGGCAGAGCCCCCTCGTCGACTCGGCGAGTACCTTGCACGGTTACGACACGATCCGTAGTAGCTGAGGTAACTCGAATCGTGATCTGCCGGCAGGGTTTGTCGCCCACCTCCGTAGTACAAGTTGCCTCAGTTGTTCCAGGTTTAATGTCTGCAAACACCTCGGTAGAGGTGATCAACAGATTGGTTGCAGCGTTGCAGGTTCGCCTCCAGAGGCTTTGCTTCGCAGGGTCCGCTGCGGCCGGAGCGGCGCTGTAGATGACCTTGTATACATCGCTGCCACCGGCGATCATCGCAACCTGACGCTTACCACCGCCACCCGCAGTTGACGCACCGGCACCTGCGCCGGCGACCGCAACGCAATCGGCTGCCCATGGTGGGGTAGACGCATCAAACGAGACGGTGGCCTTCCCGGCAACTGCAACGTCTTTAGGAAAATACGAGCCGAGCAAACCTGCTGAGGCTGTGCGAAGGATGCCATCTTTGATGATGGGCTGCTGATTGATTGCAAGGCCGACCCACAACATGAGTGGCGCAAAGATCACAGCCGATAACGCAACCACTAACAGCACCTCGATCAGGGTGAAACCGGCCTGCGTAGCAAACCCGCGCTCCCGTTGCCCCCTCATGCGGCCACCGTCGTCGTGGTGGTGGTCGTGGTGGTCGTGGTGGTCGTTGTCGTAGAGGTGGTGGTCGTTGTTGTCGTCGTGGTGGCGCCGCCGTTCGGCGTCGCATCGGCTTTCACTACTTGAGCGCTTGAAGACCGATCTTCAAAATTTACCTGAACGGTTAATCGTTGGGTCCCTTGGTCGCCAGACGCGGGGCACGCAGCAACAAAGGATGTGCTGCTTTTATCCCAATACTCAATCTTTACGAGTGAGGCAGTCATCGAAGATTGCGGCGGCACCCAAGCCGTGGTGTTGGGATATGGGCTACCTGCCACGAGCGCGGCGCACTTGGTGTACGGGCCGCTCTTCAGGCTCTCGGTGAAGCTGCCGAGCGCCAGTTCGACTTGTTGTTGCTTGGTGGTTTCGGTCGAGGTCTTGAGTAGCGTCAGCATGCCCGAGGCCAGAGCGAGTACTAGGATCCCAACAAGGGCGAGCGCAATGAGGACTTCAACAAGGGTGGCACCTGTCTGAGAGCGGCGACTCTTCATTTGTACCCCCCTCTCTCAGCGATTGTGAATACCTAAACTTCGGCACTCAATTCTTATTGCCTGCTCGGTCAAGGTCAACCAAGGCTGCGGTGCTTCCTGAGAGACGACACTGCGCACCAGATCCTACCGGAGAAGAACGATCAACTCAGGGGGCTGACCGGGCAGAAGTACCCAGGCTGGGCCTAATGAGACGAGAAAACCTGCTCAATAAAGTCTGACTCTCTCGGGACAGGGCCCGGCGCCGCGCCGTCAGGCTGATACTGCTCACGATCCAAAATCTGGCCGACTTGGATCACCCGTGGGTCTTCTAGCAGCACTGCTACCGCTGCGGCATAGGCAGTCACGGTTTCGCCTGCCCCTCGTGGCCGGCCAGCGGCCGCACCGATGCGTTCGAGTCGCGCCTCGGCGGCTGCATCCCAGCGGGTACGAACAACCGCTCGCCGGCGGCGCTTGGTGCGCAGTCGCTCTGATTGTTTGCGAACCCACCGCAGCACAGGCCCTGCAGCTAACACCACAACACCGAGTGCCAGCAGAAGCGCACCTGTCACCTCTCGCCAGTCGCGCGCATTTGCCCCCGGGGTTGCTTCTTGGGTTCCGGCAAGCGGCACATCTGCAGTTGGGTCAAAGGCCACCCATCCCGTGGTGGGAAACCAGACCTCGGCCCAGGCGTGAGCATCACGCTCTCGCACAACAAATCGCCCCGTAGTTGCGTCCCACTCCCCCGGCGCAAAGCCCGTGGCCAAACGTGCTGGTACCCCAGCTGCACGAGCCATTACCACCAGCGAACTAGCAATCTGTTCGCACCAGCCCTCTTGTGAAACAAACAAAAACTCGTCAACTACGTCGGTTCCCTTGGGGGCGAGCGGAGCATCAAGTGAGTACTCGGTGTTTGCATCCATCCAACCCTCGAGCGCTTGAACGCGCTCAAAGTCGCTCGCAGAAGAGGCCGTGACTTGCTTGGCGAGTTCCCGCACTCGAGCAGTAGTTGTGGGCGGCTGGGCGAACTGCGCCATCACCGCTGCAGCAGTGCGGTCGCCATCTTGAGCAGCCTCGGCCGCAGATGGGGTCGAGCGAAGCGCAGCGGCATCAGTTGGAATCTGGCGACTCGTCACCGAATAGGTGGTGCCCTTGCCAAGAGGAGCCCCCGGCGACCAGAGCGTGCCATCAGAACGCTGGGCGATCTCTTCGGGAGTATCAACCTGAACCGCACTCGCTGCTGATGGCACTGCGGTGGCAAAGCCAACCTCTAGGCGAAACTGCTGCAGGGTCGGCTCGCCATTCTTGGCGGCTAGGTCTTCGGGGGACGGAACAACCCGGCCGTCTTCAACAAGTCGGCCGGAGCGGGCCACAGAACGCGTCCAGGTGGAGCCGTTCCATTGGTCAAAGGTTTCGGCTCGCCAAAACGCAGTGATTGGAGACCGAACAGACATGACGATTTGCTCGGTAAGGCGAGGACGTGTCGTCATGTCGAGTGAGTCTCGAGCAACAAGGGCGTTGTTGGTTCGGTTATCCCTCTGGTCAATGAGGTCCCCGGCCGAGGGCCCCACCGGAAACACATTCGAGACCCGCGGTCCAAACAACAGTGCACTAGCAACGACAAGCGAGGCAGCAGCGATGATCAGGGCCGCAGGCACTGCAGTGCGTGGCGATGATGGTTCTGACTCAGGATCCGTAACTGAAACAAACGAGGAGCCGGCACTGCCAAGTTGATCAGGGCGGATCACCGTCGCGGCATCTACCCCCGGGATGGTTCGACTCGATGGGGACAGCACCAAGCACCCACTGAGCGCAACCAGCCACAACAGCGCACGCCATGACCCTTGCAGGCCATCGAGTGGCCCTAGCTCGCCAAATCTGGCCAGCAACAAACCGCTTACTAGAGCCAAACCCCGCACGATCCACCGCAGTGGCACAGACCGCAAACCGAACATGGCAAGCACTGCACACAACAGGGCGGCCTGCACTGCAACATTGCTGCCGCCCCGGCTACTCGCTGACGTTGGAAGTGAGGACAATGCAGCCCAGAGCATCAGGCCGACAAGGAAGGTCAGGATCCAGATGCGCTGACTCGATACACTGAGCCGGTCAGGCGAGACCTTTCCGAGCAACGCCTCTTTGGTTGTCTTGGCAGACTCGGCCGACTTTGCAGAGTCGGCAGAGTCGGCAGAGTCGGTTTGCCCAACGGGTGCGGTCATCGGGCCTGCCCTGTCTCAACAGCAACTGCTGGGGTAACACCAACTGTGGGCCAACCCTTTGGAGCAGCCGCGGGCATGCCGGCAACTGCAAGGGCTAGGCGGCGTCGAAGATGCAACAGCGAAGTCACCTCTGCGCTGACCGGACCGTCGGGCTGAGCAGTGCACAACATCACTCGCGCACCGTTCGCTAGTGCGTTCTCGGCCAAGCCCGCAGCTCGAGAGGCAGCATTCTCAACCCGAGAAATAACTGCGCCAAGCTCACTACTGCCGGCCTCACTACTGCCAGCCTCACTACTGCCAGGCTCACTCGTGAGTGACAGGTCAAGAACGATTGCCAAACCAGTAGCCACTGGGGGTTCCAACTCTTTTACTACGAGGGAGCCAAGCCGGGCGGTGCTTGGCCAGTGCACCAAGTGCTGGGGGTCGCCACTGGTATACGGCCGAACCGAACGAACAGACTCACCCGAGGCTGCAAGCCCTCTCGGTAGGTTCAGCGACTGCGGGCCCACAAGATCACCCACTCGCGCCGTTTGGGGCAGAGTGACTGGCCCTACTAAAAGCCTGCGGGGCAGCTTCAGGGTTCGCGTGCGCAGAGCCAACGCGATTCCAAAAGGTGCATCGCTGCCTAGGTCCAAGCGGATGCTGCTGTACGCCCCACGCGTGCTCACTTCAAGCGGAACTTGCACCAAGCCAGGCGAGACCAGATCTGCCAGCAGCAATGGAGAACCCGAGCATCGCAGGGTCAGTCCGGATGCACGCCCGGTGAGTTTCACTTGCAGCGAGCCAAGCTGCCCAACCACCAAATCGGTTGGGGCACTCAGGATTTCAATACCGACTGACCTGACTGTGATGAGCGGCCAGAGCGCCCCGAATGCGGCAACAGCAGCAAGGCCGGCCCAGACCAGAGCAGCTGCAGTTGGGTCTGCAACTGCGAACCCAAGAAGAAACGTGGTGGTCAGGACTGCAATGAGAAGCAGTCCAAAAATGGTTGGCCTAAAGACGGTTTTTCCTTTGGCAGGTCGGCGGAGGCTTGCCATCAGGGTTCCTGATCAGACACGGGGAACAGGTACTTGGGTGAGCATCCAGTCCAGCACTTGTGATGCTGCTGCGGTATCTATTCTGTCGGCCACCATGACCCGATGAGCGAAGGCTGCTACGAACACCGCTTGAACGTCATCTGGGGTGACGTAGTCGCGCCCAGAAACGGCGGCATGGCCTTGAGAGAGGCGTAGCAAACTCGAAGACGCTCGTGGCGATACTCCTTGGCTCAGGCGAGCCTCGGTGCGGGTTGCCTCGGCAAGGTCCAAGATGTAGTCCACCACGGCATCGTTGCAATACAGCGCTGCCGTTGCTGTGATTGCTTCGGCCACCTCTTGCGGGTCCGTAACGGGCTGAATTTTGCCCAGCAGGTCAACTCCCCCAGCTCCTGTGACAATCTCTCGTTCGGCCTGACGGTCGGGTAAGCCCAATGAAAGGACCAGGGAAAAGCGATCGAGTTGGCTCTCTGGCAAGGGGAAGGTTCCCACTTGGCCAAACGGGTTCTGCGTAGCAATGCAAAAGAACGGCGCAGGGAGCGGCCAAGTAGTGCCGTCGATGGTGACCTGATGCTCCTCCATTGGCTGCAACAATGCCGACTGAGTTCGTGGCGAAGCCCGGTTGATTTCATCTACCAGTAGCACATTGGAAAACACTGGCCCAGCACGGAACTGCCACTCACCGCTGTCGGGGCGAAACACCGAGGTTCCGGTCAGGTCGGTTGGCAACAAGTCGGGGGTGCATTGCACCCGGCCAAACTGACCGCCGATTGCCGCTGCAAGGCTCTTGGCTAACAGGGTTTTTCCTGTGCCGGGAACGTCCTCTACTAACAGGTGACCGCCAGCGAGCAAGGTTGCTAGGGCTAGGTCAATAGCTTGAGATTTTCCGCGAACTGTTGTCGCAACGGCTGTGCGGATGTCGGTTGCAACCTGTTGTGGAGAACTCATGGTGGTGTACTCATCTCGGGACTGAGTTCAGCCAACTGTGGGCCTTAGACCCCGAACGGCTGCAAAATGGGCTGAGCAAGAAGAATACAGAGCAGGGTACCCATGAAGAGTGCAGGCCCAAATGGCACCTTTGCCTTTCGGCCGCGTGCACCTAACGCAATGACTCCCACCAGGATGCCAATCATGGCCGAGGCTCCAAGGCACAGCACAGCCAAAAAGGCCGCCGCTATTGGGCGTTGACCTGCATAGAACCCGAGGGTCCAGCCAAGCAGCACTGCAAGGCGGACGTCCCCAAACCCCATGCCGGCAGGAAGAGCGAACCACAGCAAAAACAGGGGCCCAGCAAAGACGGCCAGCCCCACGGCTGCAGTAATCAGCCAGCGCCATTCGCCCAGCAACCCGGCCGCTGCGACGGTAAGCAGCACCGACACGGCAAAGGCGGGCCACACAATGCGGGTGGGCACCATCAGTGTTCTCAAGTCGATTGCAGAAATCGTGACCCCAACGGGAATCAGCCACAGCACTGGCAGCAGCTGCCATCCCCAGCCGAGCGCCCAGATGCAGAGCAAAAACAACACGGGGCAGAGCAGTTCAACAATGGGATGAAACGCTGGGATTCGCTGCCCGCAACCACGGCACTTTCCTCGCAAGGCCAGCCAAGACAGCACAGGGATGTTGTCGTAAAATCGAACGGGTTCGCCGCAGTCTGAGCAGCGACTGTTGCCGCCAAAGACCTCGCCCCAAGGTCGCGTATCCCACAGTTCACCAAACTCGTTTGGCTCATCAAGGGGCTTTGGAAGCCGGTCAATAATCACACAGCAGAACGATCCCAACGCCAAGAACAACAGCGCGCCAAAGACCAATAAGACAATCTCGGTTGAACTCACTGCTCGACTTTGATTCGCTTCCCTGTGGCACCAGTGGCGCTCAGTCCGGCAATCTCTTCGGGATGCACCGAGGCCTCCATGGCCTCTTCATAGGTGATGACCCCCTGCTGCACCAGAGCACCGAGCGACTGCTCCATCACCATCATGCCGTCTCGCTGACCGGTGGCAATCATGTTGCGGATTTGGCGTACTTTGCCGTCTCGGATCAGGTTTGCCACAGCCGATGTGCCCATGAGCACCTCGTAGGCGGCAACGCGGCCGCCGCCGATCTTTGGCACAAGGCGTTGCGACACAACTGCGGCTAGGGCCATTGAGAACTGCGTGCGAGCCTGATCTTGTTGATCGGCTGGGAACACGTCGATGATGCGGTCAACGGTTTGGGCGGCATCGTTGGTATGCAAGGTGGCGAACACCAAGTGGCCGGTCTCTGCAAGGGTCAGTGTGAGCGAGATGGTTTCCAGGTCTCGCATCTCTCCTACCAAGACCACATCGGGGTCTTCTCGCAGGGCAGATTTGAGCCCTTCAGAGAATGAGATGCAGTCGGAGCCAACCTCACGCTGATTGACCAGAGCTTCGGCCGGCGGGTGGATGTATTCGATTGGGTCTTCAATGGTGAGGATGTGCACCGGGCGGTTATGGTTGATCCAACCCACCATCGAGGCCAGCGTGGTGGACTTGCCAGACCCAGTAGGACCGGTCATCAGCACCAGGCCGTGCGGCCGGGTCAGCAGAGAGATCAGGCTCTCTGGCAGGCCGATGGACTCTGGTGTTGGAATGTTGGTGGGAATCAGTCGCAGCGCTAGCGCTGGGCGATCAAGCTGAAAAAAGGCATTCGCCCGAAAGCGGGCCTTCTCGGTCCAAGTGAAAGCAAAGTCGAGTTGCCGCTCTGCTAGGTACCGCTCTTGGTCCTGCTCGTCGAGAAGCCCCGTAAGCACAGCATCCAAAAACTCGGTAGTAATGGGCGCGGCATCGGGTACAACAGCTAAGCGACCATCAATGCGAACCCGTGGTGTGGTGCCAGCAGCTAGATGCAAGTCGGTTGCGTCTGTGTCCCACAGGTAGCGGAGCAGTTGGTCGAGCGGGCTGGTATCGATTTGAGCCACAACGGCCTCTTCCTAGTGGGTGACTGGTGAACTGTATGACAAACAAGTGTTCTTGACAGCAAAAAGCAGAAGAGCGGGACCGGCGAACCGGTCCCGCCCGACTTGGGAACTCTCAGGCTCCGTCAGCCTATGCCGGTATCGGGTTTGGAGTGGGCAGGGTACATCCAGCATCAGTACCCTCGGCCGTTAGGCCCAGAAGTGCTGTGCGGGCGTTTGAGTTACCCATTCCCGCTGGTATCGGAGAAGGAGGAGGAGTAGGAATAACCAGTGGGGCAAGAACAACCGTGTAGTACTTGGGGTCAGCCGAAGCAAATGTCTTGTAGCCGTCTGTTCCAATTTCGGTTGCGTTAGCTGCCGCGTTTGCCGTCTTGATCGTATCCAGTTCCGTCTTGCAGGCTGCAGATTTTGACTGTGTTGTAAGACCACCGACGGCAAAGACGGCTACTCCGGCAAGAATGCCGAGGATTGCGATTGCTACCAAAAGTTCGATAAGTGTGAAGCCTGATTGGCCTCTCATTTGTTGACGCTTCTGAATCATGTTCATAAAATCTCCTCCAGGTAAATCGATCGGGCAAGAGGCCCCCGCCCCAATCGTCACAGCAACTCGTCCCGAAGGACCCGTGTATTCTGAACCAGTTTCAGCTACTGGTCAAGAGCAACACTCAAGCAAAACTACCTATTAGTCACCATCCTTCGAGTGAAGAACTACAAGAGAAGGTGGCTCAGAACTGATAGTTGGCAGGCCTCGTGCATTTACCGTCCTCAGAAAAATTGAGAATATTTATTACTCCGCTTCTGACGACCACAGGTGCGCTTCCCGAAATTTCGAGTCCGGTTTGAGTATCTACGGTGTAGGTATCGACGAAGGAGCGTGGTGCCATCTTATCGTCAAGCGTGCTCGGGGTGCCCCTATCGTCCAAGATCACGCAGGCAGTCATACGATAGTTACGTCTGGGCTCTCGGCCGTCAGCATTGCGTGCCAGCACATCTGGAACCACCAACTTGCCAGCATCTTCTTGCCAAGTCGGCCACCAGAGGTCGCTGATATCCGCCGCCTCGGTGCCAGTAAAGGGCGGTGTCTTGCAGGTTTCACAAACACCCTCTTTGGGGTCACCTTGGGTGGACCAGCTAGCAAATGCTCCTGCCACGATTGCTGGCCGGCAACCCGACGTGTTGGTCTCATTGCAGTTCTGTGCTGGCACAATGCCACCATTAAAGATTGGTGTTCCGGTTGCACGGCCTTTTGGCCCCCAGCGCACTTCGACTGCGTTATAGGGCAATGACACACTGCCAAACACGTTAAAGAGCGCATCGCCTGGACGGTTGGTGCCGTCGCCGTTGAGCGGTCGCGGAGCCCAACGAACCGATAGCGGGGCAAGGGGCAGGGTGAACCCGGGCGTAGTTGACGCAATCAGCGCAGGCTTGTTAGCAGTAGTAACACTGCTGATTCCAACTGTCATAGGTGCACTGCTGGTGCCCACACGCAGAATTCCCACATCAATACTAAAGGTTGCGTCGCAGGTACTCTGGGTCTGGTCATCCTTAGGCTGTCCGCCATTGCATCTACCTACGTAGCGCACCAACTCACCGATAGAGATCTGCGCAGGGGTTCCCTGACTTCCTCCATTCACATCTCTGTAGGCGCATGAGCCACCAAGGTCTGCAAGTGAGACTTCCTTGACTCCTAGCGTCAAGGGCTTTGCGGTGCTTTTGCACTCTAGGTAATCGACTTGCCGCTGACTGGAAACCTGGCGGTACTGGGGCCTCGGCATCCGAAGCTTCACCACAAAGTTAGACCCATTGCTAGGAACAGCGTTATCAATCAGCAGGTTGCTGGTAACGTATGAGACCGTCAATTTGGCCTTCAGCGTTGTCAGATCTACTGGAAGATGGCCATCGACTAGGCCAGCATCAACTGTTTGAGCGTTAATCCGGCTGAACCCAGACGGGCCAGTCACGGTGGCTCGATACTCGTCTGCCCCGAAGTTAGCGAACGGCACACAGGTGCCGCACACTGCAGAGTTCAGCGTGACGTTTTCTAAGGTGGGGCTCCAGTTCGTCAGGTCAGTTGCCTTTACCTGCCGAATCGCCGTTTTGTGATAGGTGTTGCCAGTCTGCTTGGGACCACAGATTGCAACTCGACCGTTGTTATGGCGAAGGCCAGTCCGAGAAGACAAGGTGATGCTGGCTCCTCGAGTCTGCACTTCACCGTTCACTAAAGGCGGTGTGGTTCGATCACATGCATTCGGGAAGGCACTCATTGGCATATTTTTATCCGTGTTGAAATCGGCATATGCGCCCACCACATAATTCGACTCAGATAAGTCAAATACCAGTGAGTTCTTGCGGGCATCACTCACGGTTGGGTCGTACACATCAAAGTAAGTATCGCCAACAAAATGGTACGTTGCCTTGCAACTGCGAAACCATTCGTTCAGGATTTTGGTCTCTGCAGGACCATAGGCGCCGGCAAGTTCAATTACTTTTGGGGTGGTGTTATCGGTTGCAAGGTCTTTGCGGCCGGCGAAACCGCTGCAGTCGGTGGTGGGAACGCCTGCCTTGTCTAGGATCTGCTGGCGGTTCCGCTGGATAGTGGCATTATCCCAAGTTGGCCCATCAAGGCCACTGTTATCACTAGTTCTGGCAGCAGCAACAGCGTTACCGCACTGAATGAGAGCTGGGGACGCACTTGACAGCGGTTTAGCAATGACATCCGCTCTGGTGGCTGTCGGCGAAGCAGAATCGTTCACCTCGGTAAACCCGCATTTAGAGGGATCACCAAGAGGGAAGTTGCTTGGACCAGCTAGGTTGTCTGGATTACCTTCACCCTGAGTCACTTTGCCCGAGACTTGCATCGCAGAACTATCCCTTGGATCAGGATTGTTCCTAGTGTCAGTATTGAGCGGAGCAATTACCTTCTTGGCTGAAACCCCACCGACTGCAATCAGCGGCATTTTACCAACGTGGACCAACTGCCCATTTGGCCCGAGGGCACCCGCATAAGCGTTGTAGGTATTTATTGTCAGTGCGTCCAACCATGGGTTGCCATAAGGCGATACCGCTCCTTGCCAGTCTTTTCGACTGATTCCCTTGTAGGAGTTGTAGTTGTTGCCCACCAGGCGAATAGTCTCTTGGCCTTCATCAAGGAAGATCCGCGCGTTCGGGGCTGGACCAGCGGTGTATCCCGTGAACTCGCAACCGACCATCATTTTGATGCCACCGCTGGTGATTACCTTGTCGCCACCGAATGGATTGGACCCGGATACGTCGCAAACTCCGTTTTCTCCGGGCTTAGTGAGTTTGTAAAGAACTGCACGAATCGACGTATCCGCAAGGTCGACCTCTCCGGCGGGCGTACCGGACGGACCAGTGGCAGACGGACCACCGATTGAGATTTTTGACACCATTAGGTTGGACTTGACCGCTCCAGCAAGGGCTACAACCAGAACGGTGCTGACAGCCAAAAACAACAGAGTCGGCACCAGAATGTAGCCGTGCTGAGATGTCTGGCTCCGGTGTGCTTTCTCCGATTGATTCATCATTAGAAACCAGCCCCTTGAGAGAGATAAATCTTTTCGACTCTGTTGTTGCTGGGATCAGTATCCTCGTCCCCAAAAGTCACCACCAATGTGACATCACATTGGTCATAATCAACAGTATCCCCAGGATACTTTCTAACATCGTTACACGAAGTCACCGCTGGAGCGCCCGCTACGGGGGTTGCCGTACTTGCTACACCGCGCGGACGAGCTCGAATTCCCTGTTTGTCAATACTCTTCACGTTCGAGATCACGGTGCGCACCGGCGTCCAAGATTTCGGTGAATCCTGTAAGTCAGAGAGTACCTCGGATTGGTTTACCGTTCCGGGTTGCAGTCGCCAACCCCTGCAATCTGCGTACATGGAATCTCTATCGTTGCATGAATCGTTATTCGGGTCGGCGGGATTCACCCGAGGCAGCCCCGTGCTGTCAACCGCACACTCTCGTCGTACTAGGTCGAACAGCTGCGTTCCATCTACTCCCTTCACCGGCTGGCCACCCGAGACGCGACCCACCAAGTTGTAGACCACTCTGTGCAGACCCATTGGAGTGGGCAACATTGAACCTCTGTAAGGATTAATTAGACTCACGTCAGGGTTTCGCTGTTTTAAAGCAGAATCGGCCTTTCCGATTGTCTGCAGAGCGATAACTGGCTTGTTGAAATTCGGAAAAGTGCCCAATGATGAGCCGGTAGTGCCGTTGTTACACTCGTTGCCAAAATCTGGACGGTAGGTATCAAGCAACTTGATAATGGAAGCTTGGCGCCACTCGTCTGTCAAGATGCTGGTTGCATTCGTCAGCTGAAAATTCTGAAACACTTGGGCTTGATTTCGGGTGACGGACAGCCCGTCCCCTTGCGTTGAGGCTCCAGGTGCCGTCTTCAGAATGACGAACACTCCTCCCAGAACTGGCGCTATGAGTACACCAGATATGAGCAAAGCGAGGAGAGAATCCATCAGCGTAAACCCTGCCATTCCCCGAGAGGATCGGCCAGACAACCGTCGTGTTCTTGAAATCCCTGTGCCCGGAATCCTCATTGTTTCACCTTCAAGAATTCAAGTACTTTCACTTTCGAACCTGAAGTAACTTCGACCGTCCAAACTTGCACGCCGGTGTCGTCTTCGTTAACAGCGGGCAGGGGTTCAGCGCAATTGCCCAGAGAGATATCCACTGTCGCCGCAAGGGATCCAGAAGTATCTAGCTTAGAAACCGTTCCCCCTGTCGAACCAGCCACCCAGACTGAAGTCAAGTCGGCGGCTATGCCAATAGGATCCTGAACGGTTGCTGACGCAGCTGTTGCTGTATTTGTAGCTGGATTAATCTTCCAGACACTGTCGGAACCGAAGTTGCTCACCCATACCGAAGTTCCATCAAAGGCCAGCCCTTGGGGGCCATTTGAGCCAACTGGGATCGTTTCAATTACCGTTCCAGTTGCAGGATTGATGCGCGACACAGAGTTGAACCCGGCATTGGCCACCCAGACAGAACCGTTCCCAACGGCTACTCCCTCCGGTTTGGGACGCTCGCCCCCCGGTTGAGGCAGTGGGAACGTGCTCACTGAGCTATCCGAGATCTTGATCCTTGAAACGGTGTCATCTTTCGAGTTGGCCACCCACATATAGATGCCGTCCGAGGCGATCCCCCGTGGACCGTTTCCAACAGTAATCGTCTCGGGGGTAAGGGGGGTATCCGGGTTGATCTTAGAAACCGTATTCGATGAAGTTGTTTCGGTACCCGAGTTTGTAACCCAAACCCGGCCACCGGCAAAGGCCACACCGTATGGTCCGACTCCCACGTCGATGGCCAAAATCGCTGGAGGATCAGTGTTGGGATTCACCCTTGAAACCTTTTTTCCGGCGAAATTGGCCACCCATACGTAAGAGGCCCCGACAGCAACCCCTTGAGGGCTATCGCCGACAGCCTTCACCTTTTTGATTACCTGATTTGTCGCTCTGTCGATTTGCGAAACCGAATCAGCACCAGCATCAGTGGCCCACACGCTGGAGCCATCGATTGCTAGTCCCGCCGCTGCACTCAGCGGCTCGCGACTCTTGATTGAGACAATCTTGAAAGTGGGCGCCGCGGCCAAGACTGTGGTGGTTGTTGTTGGTCCGACTGGGGTGGTGGTTGTGGCTCCCACTGCGGTAGTCGTTGTTGTGGACAAAAACTCGCGGTCGAAGGCTTTTTTTGCGTCATCTCCCAAGGTCGCAGAGCAGAGCGTGTAAGGGAAACCAGACTTGACGTAGGACTCAGCTTGAGTCTGCGCACGATTCACACTATTCGTATAGTTGTTATCAGTCACAAGAGAGTTAGCCCTCAATACCGTAATCAAAAAAAGCATCAACGCCGGAAAAACAGAGAGCAGAATAAGCAGAGCTACGCAGACTTCAAGCAGTGAAGACCCTGACTGCGTTCGAACCCTGACACCCCCCATGGATCTATTCCTCTCACACTTCTACTTGGCCGTAGATGCCGTACATTGCGCTCACCATTGCCAAGGCCACAAAACCAACCACGCAACCAATAAAGATAATCATCATTGGCTCAAACCAAGCCGTGAGTTTGTCTACTGCATAGTCAAGCTCTTCTTCATAAAAGCCTGCTGCGTTCTCAAGCTGATCCGAGAGCTCACCAGAGCGCTCACCTACCCGAATCATCTGAATCACCGTAGAAGGAAACAGGTTGGTTTGTGCGAGCGGATCGGCGAAGCCGCGGCCCTCGAGCACGCCCTCCATCGCAACTGACAATCGCTGCTTGTAAACCAGATTGTTTGAGCAATCGATCGAGGTTGGCAGCGCATCCGTGAGTGGAACACCGGCATCAAGAAGCACAGCAAGCACTCTGGTAAAGCGCTCGGTTGAGGAATAGGTGACCACCGTTGAGATCATCGGGGTTTTGAGTTGCAGCGCGTGCAGGTTGCGGCGCCCGCCCTGGGTGCGAACATAGAAGGTGAGCGCGATGGCGCCCACCAGCATGACCACTCCGGTAATCAAACCAGCAGGTGACTGCACAAAGTCAGAGATTCCCATCAGGATTCGCGTTGGCAAGGGCAGCTCGGCATCGAACTCTTCAAAGAACGTTGCAAAGCGAGGAATCGCGAAGACCACCATGATCATGACCACAACAAAGGACAGGCCAAGCAGAATCACTGGGTACACCAGCGCCTTACGCACTGATCGAGTCAACTCAACATCTCTTCGGATGTACTTATGAAGCTGAGTAAATGCCTCATCCATTCGGCCGGTGAGCTCTGCCGAAGCAAGCAGTGCCATGAAGTAGGGCGGGAACACATCAGCATGAGTGCTGAGCGCCTCGGTTATTGATCGCCCGGCAGTAACCCGCTCAAGGACATCGCCCAGAATGGCCTTGAAGCGCTTGTTCTTCGCATCAATTCGCAGGTTGTCGATGGCCTCGGTTACTGGAATACCAGCACGCAAGAAAGTAGCCATCTGACGCGAGAAGTGCATCAGTTCAACAACTGGCACCTTCTCTTTGGTGATCTCAATCTGCAGGCCCTTGCGCTCCGAGATTTTGGTAACACGCATGCCCTTCACAGCAAGCTCGTTACGAGCTGCCATCACCGATGCCGCTTGAATCTCTCCCTTAACAGACTGACCGTCAAGGTCCTCTGCCTGATAGCGATACTTAGACAGAGTTGCAGTCATCAGTTTGCCTCCGCGTTGATTGGCTCAAATCCTGGAATTGAAGAGACCGTGCCTTGCGCTGTTGCCTCATACAACGAAGAGGCCTCATTGCCCGCAAGTTCGGTTGCGCCTGGCTGGATTGCTCCGGGTGCCTGAGGAAGTGCACGCTTGCCGGCGGGAAGTTCTTTTTGTTCCTCTTCCGAAGAGTTAGCTCCCGGCGCGTAGACGCTACGGAGCACATCCTCGACGGTGGTCATACCGTCTACCACGAGCCCGAAGGCTTGTTCTTGCATGGTGCGCATGCCCTCTTCTACAGCAACGGCTCGAAGCTCGTGATGAGTGGAGCGAGCAACGATCATCTCTCGAATCACGTCCGTGACCTGCAACAGTTCGTACACACCAACACGGCCGCGATAGCCGGTGTTGTTGCACATGTTGCAGCCAGTGCCCTTGAGCCAAGCGCTTGGCTGTGCGTCAACCTGCTCGGCCAGAATGCGAACCTCTGCCGGGGTGGGCTGATAGGGCGCACGGCAGTTTCCGCAGATTCTGCGGAGCAGACGCTGACCGACAACACCGCTGAGTGCCGAGGCCACCAAGAACGGCTCAATTCCCATATCAGTAAAGCGGTGAATAGCTGCAACCGAATCAACAGCGTGCAAAGAAGAAAGCACAAAGTGGCCGGTCAGCGAGGCTTGCATTGCAATGCGAGCAGTCTCTTCGTCTCGGATCTCGCCCACCAGAATAATGTCGGGGTCTTGGCGCAGAATGCTGCGCAGGCCATCGGCAAAGGACATGCCAGTAGCGCTAACAGACATCTGACTGATGCCCTCGAACTGGTACTCAACGGGGTCCTCAATGGTGACCACGTTGCGAGTGGGGTCATTGATCTCGGTCAGGGTGGCGTACAAGGTGGTGGTCTTGCCTGAACCCGTTGGGCCCGTACACAAGAGCATGCCAAGGGGGGCCGTTACGATCTTCATATAGGGCGCCTCGACAAGAGGGTGCATGCCCAAGTCCTTCAGGCTGATCAGGGACTTGGTCTTATCGAGAAGACGAAGCACCACCTTTTCGCCGTGGACGGTCGCAACCGTAGAAGTGCGGATATCAATCGGGCGACCGTCAACCGTGACTGCGAACTGCCCGTCCTGGGCTCGGCGCCGCTCCACGATGTTCAACTCGGCCATGACCTTGATGCGACTCACAATGGCAGAGGACATACGCGCCGGCAGGCTCAGCGCCTCTGACATGGCGCCGTCTACGCGGTAGCGAACACGAACGTTGTTCTCACCTGGCTCAATGTGAATATCCGAGGCTCGGCTGCGGACACCTTGGGTGATGATGCGATTCACCACCTGCACGATCGGGGCGTTCTCGTCAGCTGTAAAGCTGTCTTCTTCTTCTACCCGAACGGCATCGGAGTCACTCAGCTCGAACGCTTGAATATGCACCTGAGCTTGGCTGAGCAAATTGAACGAGTTCTCTAACAGTCGCTCAATCTCGCTGCGGGTGCCCATGGTCAAACCAATGCGCTTGCACTTATGGGTCAGCGCTTCGATGGCCTCGGTGTCGAGCGGGTCGGCGATGGCAAGAAAGACTCGCCCCTCTTCCTCACGAAGCGGAATCACGGTGTGCTTATTGGCGAGTTCCTCACCCACCAGCTCGAGCGCACGCGCCGTTGGCACTGCATCTCGCAGGTCTGCAAGCGGAATACCGAACTGCTGAGCTAGCGCTGCTGCCAGAGCCGTTTCGTCAATCGAACCAAGCTCCAGAAGAATCTGGCCGATGCGGGCTGCCCCTTCGCCCTCTGGGTGGCGCTGCTGATGCTTGAGCGCATCGATCAATTCACCCGGGTCGATCGAGCCGAGTTCGAGCATGACTTCGCCCAATTTCGGGCGATTGAAGCCAACCCAAGTGTCAATCTCTTGATTCAGGACGGCAAGGTCGGCGCTATCGAAATCGACTGATCGACGGCGCCGAAGAACCCCAGAACCTTCAGTTTTCGCTTTCCGAAAAACTGCCACTTTTTAGGATCTCCCCAATGCACCATCTACTGCATAGCTCGTCAACATCAC
>CANJEC010000014.1 GCA_947473395.1 Actinomycetota bacterium
AGAACTGGTTCCGCAGCCAGTTCCGTTATGACGACACTGTCGACTTCAGCCAATCCGCAGATCCGCTGGCCGAGTTCTTGCAGACTGCTGCAGGTTTTTGCCAGCAGTTCTCCTCTGCCTTTGCGCTCTTTGCGCGAGCTCTTGGACTTGGGAGTCGCGTCGCAGTCGGGTTCACCCCAGGAGACCCCGTCGAGGTTGCGAACCAGCCTGAGCAGTCAGGTGCAGGTACCCGTGAGTACCGGGTACGAGGCCGGCATGCCCACGCGTGGCCCGAGATTTATTTCGCCGATCTTGGATGGGTTCCCTTTGAGCCAACTCCCGGCCGAGGTGACCCTCAGACTGCGCCCTACACAGGGGTGGGCGCTGCACAAGCCACCCCTCCCGCCACACCTGCAGTCGGTTCCACTGTGCCCGATAGCAACGGGGTTACGACGGTTGTCCCCGCCCCGACTGAGGACAGTTCCGCTCTGCCTACCCCGAAGCCAAGCCCAGAGTCAGATAGCGGTTCCTCACCCCCGAACAACAGCGGCACTGCTCTCAAACATTTCGCCTTCAGTCTGCTGTTGCTCATCTTGGGCCTAGGAATCCTGTCTGGGCTGATCATCTGGGCTGCACGCCGACTCAAACGGCAAAAACGCCGTCACGGGTTGCAGCACTTACAAGAAGCTTCAGCGGAGGAACAGTCCTTGCTCGATGCGCTCCTCGTTGAGGACGCTTGGAAGCGAGCCCTGCTGTGGCTGTCCCTAGTTGGCATTCACCCTGACGCCTTCGAAACGCCAGCGGAGTTTGCAAACCGCGCCTCAAACTCGCTACCCGCCAACGAGGACAACCCCTCTGCAACGGCGCTAGCTAGAACATCATTGAGAATTCTGGCCGACTCAGAGACTGCTCGCAGGTACGGCCAGATTGGTGAGTCTTCACATCTTGGAATCAACGCTCAACAGGCAGCCGACTCAGTAGAGCAACTAGTCCGCTATTCGTCCTCGGGACGACGTAGCCGGTCTTTGGCTTTTGTGCTGGCATCGTTGAAGTAATCCTTCAGGCTTCCGCTGCCGTTATTACGCAGGGCCTGGGTTGCCTCATTCATGCCAGCGCGCCCCAGTTGACGAGCATGAGACTCAATGAAGATTGCCAGCGCAAAGACCACAAGAAAGCCCGCGAAGGCAGCCAAATAGCTGACAGCTAGCAAGAGCACCGAAGCGATCAGCGCCAGAACAAAACCAAACACGCCCCACTTGAGACGCCGCATCGACTCGGTATACACAGTTGTGGATCCGACCTGTCGAGCAAGGTCTGGGTCGCTGGCGCGCAAATTCTGTTCTATCTCGCCCAGGATTCGCTGTTCGTCCTCAGAGAGCGGCATGGCTGATCACCCGATTGTCACGATAAGTGTGCTGCGTTTGTGCTGTGTTGCGTTGGTTCAAAGATACTTCCTTGAATGCCCTAAAGATACTGCCAATTTAAACTGTTCGTGGGGTCGGGTACTTTTTTGATCCTTCAGGGGGTATCCGCAGGCGGAAGGACAGCGGGCCTGCTCGCCTCATCCACATCATGCTCCGCAGCCGGTCCCCATTGCTGGCCCTTAGCCTGTTTGGCTTGACCAGCCAGTCGAGCAGGACCAATTAGCTCGGCTCCAAATTTGTTTCGAATGGCATCCACCGCAGAGTTCGTGGCATCCCACTCGGCGTCGGCTGCCTCAAGGGCCGCTCCGCCTAGGTTGCGGCGCACCGGATCATCTCGCATGCCAGCAAGTGCGTCATCGAACGAGAGTTGCTGTTGTAACTCGCCACGCAGAAGGTTCGCCACTCCCACTCCAAGCAACCGCACCCCTCGTTCGACTGGCAAGCGCAACAAGAGCGACCAAGCAGTTCGCACCAAGTCAGTGCCACGATCGGTTGGAGTCTCGAGGGTCTGCGAACGAGTCACCGTAGTGAAATCTCGATACCGAACCTTGAGTTGCACAGTTCTGCCTCGATACCCGTGATGACGCAGGCGGCTCGCAACTGCTTCGCTCTGGCGCACGAGTTCGGATCGGAGCGCATCCATCGAGGAAATGTCTTGAGCAAAGGTCTGTTCCTGGCTCATGGACTTGGGTTCGGTGTTTGCCACCACAGGACGGTTATCGCGACCCTGAGACAGTTGATGAAGATGCGCCCCAGCCCCCGGACCAAGCACAACCTCTAACAGTTCCTGCGGGACCACTGACAAGTCCCCAATGGTGATTACGCCAAGAGGGGCGAGCTTTGCCAACGTGGCGGGGCCCACACCCCAGAGTCGCTCCACTGGTAGCGGGTGAAGAAACTCAAGCTCCTCACCGGGCGACACCACAGCCACCCCTGGACCTTCAATCGGGCCGCCTCGGGAGGCTGTTGGTTTGGCCGAGGTGGTTGCGAGCTTCGCCAGAAACTTATTCGGCGCTATGCCCAACGAGCAGGACAGGCCCGTCTCTTCTTTCACGCTGCACCGCAACCGCTGAGCCACATCGAAGGGCTCTCCTAGTAGACGGCGAGACCCTGAAATGTCGAGGAAAGCCTCATCAAGGCTGAGCGGTTCAACGAGCGGAGTGAGGGTCCGAAATAGTTCCATGATGACTGCCGAGGTGCGGCTGTAGTGAGCATGATCGCCCTGCAGGAACACTGCTTCGGGACACAGGCGTCGCGCCTGAACCGAGGACATTGCCGAGTAGACACCGTAGGAGCGGGCCTCATAAGAGGCCGCTGCGACTACGCCTCGATCACCGGTGCCGCCCACCACAACGGGCAACCCTCGAAGTTCTGGGTGGCGAAGGAGCTCAACCGAAGCAAAGAATGCATCCATATCCACATGAAGAATCACCCGAGCCGAATCTTGGCTCACTTGCGAGTTACCGAGACTTCATGGGGGGCATCTCCGTGCAACTCATAAACAAATTCTCGTGGAGACTCGAATCTCTCAGTCATCCACTCCATTAGTGGCTCGCGCACCCAAGGCTGTGCGTGCCGCAACCGCTCAGCACAGACCTGCGGTGACACCCAGTCAGATGAAATCACGATGCCGTCGGGGTCTTGGCCGAGCGTCACCTCTCCATGCACCTCGAGCGCTAGGTGCACCTCAACGCGCAGCCGCCAGTTCAGCCCCGGAGCCTCTACAAGAATCTCGTAGAGCAAACCCGACCAACGCATCACGTTCAGACCAGTCTCTTCGCGAACCTCTCGCGTGAGCCCGCTCAGCAGCGTCTCGCCCGGATCAATGACACCGCCAGGAGTTGTCCAGTCCGACTTGCCGTTCTGTCGGAGGTTCTCTACGAGCAGCAGGCCGGAGGGTGCCTGCACTGCATCCCCTGCCTGCCCTGCTTGCCCCGAATCCCCTAATGAGGCCGGACTCGACCCGGCAGGGTTGTTGGCCGCGAGGCATCCAGCTTGGATCACCGCTCCACCCACGAACCAGTCGCGCATCAGTTCAGTTTGCCAGCAACCAGCGCTCCAAAGAAACAGCTCTGCGATAATGCGTCACCTGTCGCAAACTCTGAGGCATGATTAGACACTGTCGTGTACCTACACGACCTCAAAGGGGATGAGATGCGCAAGGCAACTTTCAAGCTCACGTTGGCATTTTTGGCGACGCTTGCACTACTCGCTACAGCTTGCGGCGGGTCTGACAGCGAATCCGGAGGAGACTCAAACAACTCCGATTCAGGTTCAGATTCGGCCATGACTATTGCGGTTCCTGCGGACCAGCCAACCATCCAAGAGGCCGTGGATGCAGCAAAGCCCGGCGCCCTCATCCTGATTAGCCCCGGGGTCTACAACGAAGATGTTGACGTCACCACGGACAACTTGACGCTGAGGGGCCTTGACCGCAATACGGTCATCCTCGATGGGGAGTTCAAGCTTGAAAATGGGGTTCGCATACTCGAAGCCAACGGCGTAGTGGTCGAAAACATGACGGCCCGCAACTTCACATCCAATGGCTTTTTTTGGACTGGCGTAGAGGGATACCGCGGGTCCTACCTGACGGCCTACCGCAATGGCGATTACGGGATCTATGCGTTCGACGCTGTGAATGGCCAGCTCGACAATTCCCTCGGATCCGGTAGCCCCGACGCCGGCTTTTATATTGGCGAGTGCTACCCGTGCAATGCGCTCATCGACAACGTGATTTCAGAGAACAACGGCTTGGGTTACTCCGGCACGAACTCTGGCGGCGATTTGTACATTGTGAACTCAACATTCAGAAACAACCGTGCCGGCGTCGTACCGAACAGTGGCAGTTACGAACTCTGCTACCCAGAACGCGACACCACGGTGGTGGGCAATCTGGTCTACGAAAACAACAACGAAGTAGCTCCCGCAATATCGGTTGCTCTGTTGGCTCAAGGAAACGGAATTTTGTTGCCCGGTGGCGTACGAAACTTGGTGCAACGCAACCAAGTGTTCAATCACACTCGCACGGGAATTGGCCTTGTGCCCTTCCCAGAAGAGGACGCAAACGACCTAGCGCCCGAGGCCGCCGAGTGGGACACGCCTTGTTCAGAAACCCATGACCTAGAGGTCCCGCCCATTCCCGAGGCTGACTGCAAAGCAGTTGACGGACTCCTCAAGGGCTGTGTCGTATTTTGGAACCCGTACGAGAATCGGATTCTTGATAACACCATTTCCGGTTCGGGTGTTGCAGATCTAGCTGTTGGAACTATCGATCTGCTGGGACTTGGAGTGACAACCGACATGCTGCGCAACTGCTTTAGCGGTAACACCTTTGCCACGAGCGCCCCGAATGACCTTCAGGCGCTCGCCCCTTGCGATGCTGATGGCAATGGCGGCAGCTGGGATGCGGGGGCACTCGACTTGCTGGGCTTGTTGGGATCACCTGCAGCAGCACCGCCGGAGGGCACCTACAAGACCACCCCCGAGCCTGCAGCTCAACCCAACATGCCGAATGCAGCAAAGGCACCGGTCACCCCAGCACCGACTGGTCCACCCAAGGTAGATATCGCCGCCATCGCTCTGCCTGCTCGACCCGCAGGTACATGACCTCACCGTTCATTGGGCCTCGAGCACAGGCTGCTGCTGCCATCGCCTTGATGTGCAGTGCAGCAATCTTGCTCGGGGCCTGCTCAACATCAGAGGCCGCAGGTAACTCCGGTCAGTCTCCAAGCTCGCAGGTCAGCCCCCTAGCCCCTGCCCGCCACACTGGCCCACAGGGACTAGCCGCACAGTTCGTGACGGACTGCGGATATAGCCACTCTGCGCCAGATGACCCAATCGTGTTTCCTGGCCAACCAGGCATGTCTCATGAGCACGATTTCTTTGGCAACACCAGCACCAACGCAGATTCCTCGACGGCCTCGCTGCTCCGGGGCGCTACAACTTGTCAGAAACAGCGAGATACTGCCGCCTATTGGGCCCCGCAACTCAGAGACCACGGCCAAGTCGTCACCCCTGTGAAGTCAGTTGCCTATTACCGAGCAGCCCCGGGGGTGAACCCGAAAGATGTTGTGAGCTTCCCACAAGGGCTTCACATCATCGCCGGTGACATGACTGCAACCGAACCCCTGTCCCCCGACCTTGCAGGCTGGGCCTGCGGCGTGTCCTCAACCCAGGACGCATCGCCCCCGCAGTGTCCGGGTTCGGCGCCACTTCGAGCCGTCATAACATTTCCTGACTGTTGGGATGGCGTGAACACAGACAGCAAGAATCACCGCAGCCATATGGTCAATAGCTCGCAAGGCCTGTGCCCCAAAACTCACCCCGTGCACGTTCCGCAGTTGACCTTTGCAGTGGCCTACCCAATCTCTGGCACTGGTCACGACCTAACGCTGGCATCTGGCTCGACCTATGGAATCCATGCCGACTTCATTAACTCTTGGGACCAAGAGGGGTTAGAGAACGAGGTCAAGCTCTGCCTGAACCGCGATGTGGTCTGTGGACTCTCTTCGAACCGCGATGAAGACCCACTCTTTGGTCCTAAGTAGACGGCCTCCTCTGGCCAGATCCACTCGCGCTAGTTCCTAGCTCTCGGCTACTTGAACCCGGCCGTTCATTCCAGCTTTAGGAGTTCCGTGCAGTGAGCAGAAGTAGGGATACATGCCGGGAGCGTCGAAAATCACTTGAGCCTGCTCATCTGGCTGCAGGTCATCAGTCGCGATCTGCTCGAATGCGCCTTTCTGCACAGGAATCACATTGTGAGGGTTGCGACCAACATTGTTGAACACAACTTTGGTTCCAGGTGAGACCGTGATGTACTGCGGCGAGTAGACGTTGTCCTTGACCATCACGGTCACCTCGGGAAGCGATGTTTTGTCTACGAATTTGCTTTGAGGCACTACAGGTAGACCCTGAGTTGCTTGATCAGCTGGTGAAGCAGATGTATCTGGAGAACCCGAAGAGCCAGAACCGGAGCAACTCACGGCTAGAACTAAGCAGCTAGCTAGGACAAAGAATCCAGCAGATCGAAGTCGAATCATGCAGAGCACCCTAGTTTGCAGAGAACCCTCGTTTGCAGAAGTCAGGTCCCGGCAGTTCAGAACTCAGCCTCGGGTCAGGACCGGACCTGGGGATCCGTCAGGCAACCGCTCCTGAACTACTGCATCACCAATCTCAGTAGGAACCGCCGCACCCACAGGTGAGTCAACGGACTCAGAAGCTGCGACAGCGGGCTGCACACCTGTCTGCACCGCGTCGGCGGCACCACTTTCTTCGCTGACTAGCAGCAGCATGCCAACGGCGGTTACGGCCACCACGACGCCGAGCGCTGGGATCAGGACTCGATTACGCAACCTTGAGCCTCGAGTTCGAACCGAGGCTGTGCTCAGCAGCATCATCTCAATGAGTTCCTGCTCAATTTGCTCTGCGGGTCGCCCAAGTGCCTCTGCGAGCACCTTCATGTCAGGCTGACGGAGCGGAATGACTTCACCTGGTTCAATTCCACGCATCGAATACAGCGCCGCAAGATAGCGGGTCAGAACTTCCCCAGCCTCAGCACTCTCACCTTCATCGCCGGGGCCACCTGCACCGCCAACAAAGTGCACCGTGAGGTTGCCTCGTTCTTGGATGCGATCGTCGATCTCGAGCACCAGATGTGAACGCGAGGGAATCAGCGCTGAGGTATCAATCTTGTACATCTCGGTCAGAATCAGGAGGTCCTGATCTGGAATCGTTCGGTAGCCAGTTTCGATCTCGAGCAACGTGAGAGCCGACCAGTCGGGCCCCAGTTCGAGCGCAGCGGAATCCAAACTCAGCCCTTGCTGTAAGCGCGCCTCGCACAGGAGTTCGCCCAAGCGATGGGGTGGAACCAGAGGTTCTTCGGGGTTACGGCGTGAGTGCATGGTATGTCTCCCTAGCTGCCAGCACTATGTGACTGGCTGAATTGATGTTCTCGAAAACTGAGTGCTGCTGAGTAAATCGGCAGCCTGGAAGCCTGCCTTAACCTTTTATTCGGCCCGGCCGTAAACTCTCTACTCATGGCTCAAGTCCAACCCTCACGCCCAGACCCACAACCCAGCGACCCAGACACGGCACTTCCCTCTGTCTTGGCCCGGGTACTGGCATTCGGATCGATCTTTATTGGTGCCGCTGCGGGAGGATTGATTGGTTATGCCTTCGCTGAACTCGGCCGTTTTGGTGGCGCATATGTAGGGTTCATCACGTTTATCTGCAT
Source organism: Actinomycetota bacterium (assembly GCA_947473395.1). GTDB lineage: Bacteria > Actinomycetota > Acidimicrobiia > Acidimicrobiales > Microtrichaceae > IMCC26207. Next base: position 7,636 of record CANJEC010000014.1, read on the forward strand.
GCTCTTCGGAGCTGGCGGTGTTGCTGTGGTTGCAGTTCTGACGCTGAGGGCCTTTGGCGAATGGGACACGATCCAGCAACGGGAACAGTGATCAGAGAGCAACTAGACGTGACCCACAACACCAATCATTCGGAGCTCTACCAAGATTTACTCCACATTGCATCCGTGGCCGCCCAAGGTGCAGTCGAACTCATCTACACCAACCGTCCGAGTTCATTTCGGATTGAACAAAAGAGCTCAGCCACCGATCATGTCACCGAGATGGACCTTGCTTCGGAGGATCTCATCCGAAGGGTGATTGCCGCTCACCGGCCACAAGATGTTGTGATTGGCGAAGAGGCCCAGGCTGGCCCAGCGCACGGTCGGGAATCGAGCTCGGAGGTGGTGTGGTTCGTGGATCCCATCGACGGCACGACCAATTATGTCTATGACCTTCCGGGTTATGCCGTGTCAATCGCAGCACAGATTGACGGCCTGACGGTTGCTGGCCTTGTTGCGGACCCCACTCACGGCCGCACCTTTACAGCGACTCTGGGCGGGGGTGCATTCTGCAACTTAGAGCAGATGCAGCCCATAGCGCCGACTGCTCGTAGCGGCGAAGAACTCCTCGCCACAGCACTCGTAGCAACGGGATTCTCCTACTCTGCCGAGCGCCGAGCACGCCAAGGCAATGTCCTTGCAGAACTCTTGCCAAAGATACGAGACATCCGAAGAATGGGCTCTGCCGCGGTTGATTTGTGCTCGGTTGCGGGTGGCAGAGTTGATGCATATTTCGAGGTGGGCCTCTCTGCTTGGGACTTTGCGGCTGGCGCTCTGATCGCAACCGAAGCCGGAGCCCAAGTGGGAAGTATTGATCCAAGCTCGACGGTAACCGACGGGATTCTTGCTGCCAGCCCAGCGCTCTTTGGCCCGCTCCAAGAACTCCTCTGCATGCTTGGTGCTGCCCAAGTCTGAGTTCTCGCTCCGCCGAGTGAGCATCGGCACCCTGAGATGAGCGAGACTAGGGCAGTGGGTACACGAATTCTCTACGTCGAGGACGATCATCGCATCCGTGGTTCAGTCAAGCTTGCACTCGAGGACGAGGGCTGGCAGGTTGACGAATCCGAAACTGGTGAGGATGCAATCATCTCATTTGGGCGCTCCCCCACTGACGTCGTCCTGATCGACATCATGCTGCCGGGGATTGACGGGTTCGAGGTCTGCCGAACGATTCGGCGTCGTAGTGACGTGCCGATCATCATGGTGACGGCCCGCGCAGATACCCACGATGTGGTCGCTGGCCTAGAAGCGGGCGCAGATGACTACATGACTAAGCCGCTGCAGCCAAAAGAACTCTCTGCGCGAATTCGAGCGATGCTGCGACGTGCACGACCTGCTCAGCCGGGAAACCCACACCTTCAGTTCGGCGATTTAGAGATCGTGCCCCAAGAGGGAGTGGTCAGCCGAGACGGGGTACAGATACACCTTACGAAAACCGAATTTCGCCTACTCGTCGAGTTGGCCAATAGCCCCGGCAAAGTGTTTTCCCGTGAGGATTTGCTAGAAAAAGTTTGGGGCCATGGTGTGTTCGGGGATGGTCGCCTCGTAGACGTGCACGTGCGGCGCCTGCGAACCAAGGTTGAAGCAGATCCAGCTAACCCCCGCCATGTCATGACTGTTCGCGGACTCGGCTACAAGCTTCAGCCGTAGCTGATGCCCAACGAACCCGCAGCCAGAGTTGACTGACCCGAGTTGAGAAATCAGAGATGACTAGCCCGCAAGATTCACCCGCTCAGACTCCGGAGACCGAACAGCGCAGCGTGGTCCGACTGCAGCGCGCTATTCAAATCGGCCTGCGAGGTCGAATTGTCTTAGCAGTGGCCGCTGTGGCCATGCTGCTGTCTGTGGTGCTCGCTGTGACCACTGTGGCGGTTGCCAAGAACACGCTGCTGACCACTCGAGAAGAGACCCTCACGGCACAGGCCCTTGCTAACGCCGACACTGTGTCTGGTGCGCTCGGCTCCGCCGAAACTGCAGACCTGCAAACCCTGTTGAGTTCGCTACCAGAGTCAGGGTCACCGCTCCTGCTCACCGGAGCGGCAGTTCCGCTCAGCGGGGAGGATCCCAGCACGGTGTCAGTAGATGCCCGCTATGGCATTGACGCTTTACCCCCAGAGTTTCTTGACTCTGTGGTGCAGGAGCGAAATAACGCAATCATGCGGTTTCGTTTCGACGGAGAATCGCTACTCGTGGTCGGTGTAGCCCTCCCCGATTCCGATGTCAGCTACTTCCAGATCAATCAGCTCGGCGATATCAACACAGCAATTCGCAGCCTGGGCCTACGGCTGGCGTTTGCGGCGCTGCTCACCACGCTTGTTGCAGTCGGCCTTGGTTACTGGGCGAGCAAGTATGCACTCCGGCCACTCAACCGAATCCGAGATGCGGCCGAATCTGTCGCTCTGGGGCAGCTTGACACTCGAATCGAATATGCAGATTACGCAGCTGATCCAGACCTAGCTCCACTGGTTGCCAACTTCAACGACATGGTGAGCGCGTTGCAGGAACGGATCAACCGCGATGCGCGCTTTGCTAGCGATGTCAGCCATGAGCTTCGATCTCCGCTGACCACGCTCAACGCTTCGATTGAGGTCCTGCAAAACACCAGAGAGGTACTGCCTGAGCGCTCCCAACAAGCCCTCGACCTGCTCTCACTCGATATGGGCCGCTTTACACAGCTAGTAGAGGATCTGTTGGAGATTTCTCGGTTTGACGCTGGAGCAGTTCGGCTCGAACTCGATGCGGTAGCGCTCGTGCCAACCGTGGAAGCCGCCGTTCGGATGGTGAGTCACTCTGCAGTGCCAGTAGAAGCCGATCCCGAACTGACTGACGTAGTCATTGCCTGCGATAAGCGCCGCCTCATGCGCATCCTTGCCAACTTCTTTGACAATGCCCGAAAGTACGCCGACGGAGCCACGAGCGTGACGGTGGAGTTGCACGAGCCAGACCACTTGGGAATTATTTTGTCGGCCCCCACCGTACGCATCTCAGTAGAGGACAGCGGTCCGGGTGTGCCAGAAGGCGAGCGGGACAAGATCTTTGACCGCTTCAATCGCGGGGATCAAGGCGGCAGTCGCGGAATCGATATGGGCGTCGGGCTGGGACTGGCATTAGCTGCAGAGCATGCCCGCCTTCAGGGTGGCAGCGTCTGGGTTGAGGACCGACACGATGGCGGTCAAGGATCGCGATTTGTCTTGGAGCTTCCCATGATCGAGCCGCTCGAAGCCGATGACCCCGAAGACCTTGCTGCTGTGACTCCCGCCGAGGCCGAGACTTTTGCTCTCACGGGGCACATGCCAGCAATTCGACTCGATGAGACTCCGGATCCACCCGCATGAAAAACGCTTCGGTCCTTGGCAGTGCGATAGCACTCATGCTTTGTGTGGCGAGTTCCTGCGGAATTGGAGTGGATTCGAGTCCGAGAGTTCTGCAGCCCAGCTCCTCTACCACCACAACTCCTGCAGGGCCAACATCGGGCAGAGTGACCTCGGTGCTGTATTACGTCAATGACGGCTCACTGATTCCGCAGATCTCCGAACTCGCCGACCGCAGCTTGCAGACAGTCCTCGAGGCCGTTCTTCTGCCGCCACAGGCCGGGTCCGAAGTCGATGGGACGCTGAGTTCAATTCCAGCCGGAACTCGATTGATTGGTCTGCGAGAAGCTGCCGGCAATCTGACACTGAACTTATCCAGCGAGTTCGGCAATGTGGTGGGGCTGTCGCGTCAACAAGCCATTGGTCAACTCGTCCTCACTGCGACCGAGCGCTCCGAGGTCAGCAGCTTGAACGTTGAGATTAACGGGGAGCCAATTCAGATCAGCACGCCAGCGCGCGGAGACTCAGGCACAGTAACTGCGTGTGACTTCGCTCCACTTCTGGCCACGGAGGACGACGCAAAAAGCGCTGGCCTGAGCCCCGAGAACAACCGCGTCCTAGAGGCTCGTAGGGCGAGCCTGTCAACTCGCTGCTAAGGCAGTGCAGTCGCTGCTAAGGCAGTGCAGTCGCTAACCCGCAAAAAACGGCGACACGACCTGCTCATAGAAATCAAGGTCCACCGTCTTTGGGTGACTCACCGCAGCATCGAGTTCAACCCGGCAAATGTTGTCGGACTGAAGGGCAACCATCTTGCCCCAGTCACCTTCGGCGGCAGCATCTGCGGCCGCTACTCCAAATCGAGTTGCTAGGATTCGATCGAATGCCGTGGGAGTTCCGCCCCGTTGGATGTAGCCCAAGGTCGTAACCCGAGTCTCGAGGCCCGTTCGGCCCTCAATTTCCGAAGCGAGTACCTGCCCGATTCCTCCTAGACGTTCATGACCAAAACGGTCGACTTCGTATTTGGCCGCGCTCATTGACCCTGCTGCTGGTTGCGCCCCTTCTGCTACGACCAAAATGGAGGCGAACTTGTTTCCGTTGTGCCTGCGAGTCAGGGCCTCGCAGATCTGTTCAATCTGAAACGGAACTTCAGGAATGAGCGTCAAAGTGGCTCCACCGGCAAGACCAGCACGCACAGCAATATGGCCGGTGTTTCTACCCATGACTTCGACAACCATCACACGATCATGCGCCTCGGCAGTTGTGTGCAGGCGGTCGATTGCAGACGTGGCCACATGAACCGCAGTATCAAATCCGAAGGTCAGTTCAGTTGCAGAAATGTCATTGTCGATTGTCTTGGGAACGCCAATGCACGCAATACCATCGGCCATGAGGTCCCGAGCAGCACCAAGGGAGCCATCTCCGCCGATCACGATAAACCCGTCGAGACTGTGGCGGCGCATCGCCTCTGCGACTCGTGTCACACCGTCTTCGAATTGATAGGGCTGGACTCTTGAGGTTCCTAATATGGTCCCTCCCCTAGGCAGAATCCCGCGGCAACGTTCGATGTCGAGAACCTCAAAATCATCCTCGAGAACTCCACGCCAGGCATCTCGAAACCCGATAACGGTTCCACCATGAACTTTTTCGGTCTTTCGGACGAGTGCTCTGATTACAGCATTCAGGCCAGGGCAGTCACCACCAGAAGTCATCACGCCAATTCGCATCGGATCAGAATAGGCCCACCAAGAGATTCACTTCCTAGTAACGACTCGCTCGCTAGTGTGACGAGTCATGTCTCAACCTTCTGCTGACCATGCAGTCATCATCACTATCGACGCCGGGACCACCGGCGTTCGCGCATTTGCTGTCGACCTACAGGGCAACCCTGTGGGAAGGAGTTACCGCGAGTTCACGCAGTATTTCCCGCAGCCAGGTTGGGTCGAGCATGATGCCGCCGAGATCTGGGCTGTGACACAACAGGTGATTCACGAACTAGTTACCGAGCTTGGCAGGACGGTCGCTGCAGTCGGGATTACTGACCAGCGCGAGACGATCGTGGCATGGAACCGTCGCACAAAACAGCCGCTGCATGCCGCCATTGTTTGGCAGGACCGCCGGACGGCTCAGCGGTGTGAGCAACTCCAAGCCCAAGGAGAGCTACCAGCGATTCGAGCCACCACTGGACTCGTGCTTGATCCATATTTCTCGGCTTCGAAGATTGAGTGGCTACTCACCAAGGGCGGAGTTACAGCCGACGAGGATCTGATGCTTGGAACCATCGACTCATGGCTACTTTGGAACTTAACTGGAGGCGCAGCCCATCTGACTGAGCCATCGAACGCAAGTCGAACCATGTTGTTCGATGTTCGCTCGGGTGAGTGGTCTGTCGGCCTGTGTGACCTGTTCGGCGTGCCCATCTCTGCCCTACCCCAGGTGCGGCCCTCTGCCGGGGTCTTTGGCACCACGACTGCTGGTTCAGGCCTTGCGGCTGGGATTCCAATCACAGGTATTGCCGGCGATCAGCAAGCTGCACTGTTCGGACAGGCTTGCGTGCACCCGGGCATGGCCAAAAACACCTACGGCACTGGTTCCTTCGTCCTGATGAACGTCGGGTCCACCTGCCCCGAGCCAACCGAGGGGCTCCTCACCACAGTTGCATGGACACTCCCCGAGAGGATGCTGGGCACTGAGTCAGGTTCGAGCGGTTCGAGCAACACCGACGGACTCATCACTCACTACGCTCTCGAAGGGTCGATCTTTGCAACGGGAGCAGCGGTGCAGTGGCTCCGCGACGGGCTAGGAATCATTCAAGAAGCGGCCGAGATTGGACCACTCGCCGAGTCCGTTCCTGACAGCGGAGGCGTGGTATTCGTGCCAGCCTTTGCTGGTCTCGGCTCCCCCTATTGGGACCCATATGCCAGGGGCACTGTGCTTGGCATCACTCGAGGTTCTGGCCGCGCAGAGTTTGCCCGGGCAGTTGTCGAGGCCATGGCCTATCAAACCCGAGACGTAGTTGATGCAATGACCGCAGCTGCAGGAACCCAACTCGAGGAGCTTCGCATTGACGGTGGGGCATCCGGTATGCCGCTACTGCTGCAACTCCAGGCTGATCAACTCGGTGTAACGGTGCTGCGATCATCCGTGGCGGAAACCACCGCTCTTGGGGCGTCCTACCTAGCCGGTCTGGGGGCTGGAATCTGGGCCGATCTGTCAGAGGTGTCTCAGCAATGGCAGGCAGACGCCAGAGCAGAACCAACTGCGGATCGAAGCGAGGCAAACGCTTCGTATGCTCAGTGGCAAAGGGCCGTGGAGCGCAGCCGATCCTGGGCCAGCGAGTAGGGCGGGCCAGTCCTAGAGCAGGTCGCAGAGCGCTTCAAGAACCGATCGCTCCCGAGCGCGAAGTGGTAAACGACTACGACTCACAATCAGTTTCAGATTTAGGTTGGGCAGGGAGGTAACCGCCAACTCATCATGATCACCACGAGCGCCCTCGGCAGTAACCCCCGCAACAAAGGCGCAGAGCCATTTTTCGCTCGGCACGTCTTCACCCTCCGATGCAATCAAAGCCACTGCTTCGCTATCAACCACAGCTGCCCAGTCAGCCCCGATCAGCGCCTTCGCTCCCTGCACCAGGCTGATCAGGGCCTCGACTGAAGAACTGCAACGTTGCATAGCTCCTGCAACCCGCAAAGCATGAATAGCCGGGTCCAGCAATGGGCCATCGAGTTCGCGAATATCTTCAACATCCACGCCGTCTACCTGAGCAATCTCTGCCAACAAAAGGTCCACGAGTTGGGGATCGGGAAGCTCTATCACCAGATCATCGATTGCTCGGCCAGCGCCGCGTTCAATGATGTCGATTCCAATGACATCTGCGCGTACAGAGCCAATTCGGCTAGCCACAGACCCGAGAGCTCCGGGGCGATCAGGGATCCAAACTCGAAGTACAAAGGTGGCCATGACCGACAATCTAGGCGGGCTAGATGACCGGACGGTTTCCTAGCAGTGAACCAAGCAGCTGACCAAGGAGATGCTCCCCCGGCTTGTCATGCCGCCATCCTGGCTGCCACGGGTAGGCCCAGCTGCAGGGAAGGTTGCTAGCTTTGGACAAATGTCAAGAAAGCTCACCCCCCGGGGAAAAGAACGCAGGGCGCAGCTCATCGCCTTTGCAACTCATGAGTTCGCCGAGAAGGGATACCACCTTACGTCCGTTGCAGATATCGTCGACGGCCTCGGAGTTGGCAAGGGAGTGTTCTACTGGTACTTCTCCTCGAAAGAGGAACTATTCGTAGAGATCATGCGTACCTCGCAGCGTGGAATGCGCAGACAGCAACAAGCTGCAATCACTGGCGTGGAGGACCCCGTCAAGCGCATTGAGCTCGGTATCCGAGCCGGGGTTCTCTGGCTTGCAGAACACAACGACTTGAGAAAACTATTTGAGTTTGCCCGCACCGAGGGCAGGTTCAGAGAGGCAATGCAGAGCGGCCAAGCAGTACTTGTCAGCGATGCTCAGGTTCACCTTGAAGAGGCCATTCAACAGGGCCGGATCCCTGATCGTGACCCAGAAGCACTTGCTTTGGCCATCATCGGCGTATCGAACCAGCTTACGAACGTGTATATCGACGGGCGGAATATGGACCCAGAACTCGTCGCCGATCTCGTGGTTTCTTTCTGCCGCGATGGCATCGGAGTTAGCGCGCGTGATGCCATCGGAGTTAAGCAGCGCGACTAGCCGAGTTTTGGCAGAGCCCGCTTCAGGTTTCGCACAGCTTGATTGATTCGCTGTTCATTCTCGATCAGTGCGAAACGGACGTTGCCTTCACCGCCGGGACCAAACCCCACTCCAGGAGACAGAGCCACGCCTGCTTCTCGGACCAAGAAGGAACAGAACTCGACTGAACCCATCTCTCGGTACGGTTCAGGAATCGGTGCCCAAGCGAACATGGTTCCCATGGGCGGTTCCATCTGCCAGCCAATGCGAGACAGGCCAGAACACAGAGCATCACGGCGTACCTGATAGATCTCGTTGACCTCAACGGGAAAGTCCTGCATCTCATTGAGTGTGACGGTGGCAGCAATCTGAATCGGTTGAAAGGTTCCGTAATCCAGATACGACTTGAGCTTGGCAAGAGCCGCTATGACCTGGGGATTACCCAACATGAACGCCATGCGCCAGCCGGCCATAGAGAACGACTTCGTCATGGAGTACAACTCAACCGCTACTTCTTTTGCGCCCTCTGCCTGCAAGATGGATGGGGGTCGATACCCATCGAATCCCAAGTCTGCATAGGCGTTATCGTGAACCAGAATGACGTCTCTTTCACGGGCAAAGTCAACAACACGCTGCATGAAGGCAAGGTCGACACAGGTAGTGGTTGGGTTATGCGGAAAGGACAACACGATGACTCGCGGCCGCGGGTAGGAGTACTCCCAAGCCTCGACCATGTTCTCAAAGAATTCGTCTCCCGTTCCCAACGGGATCTCTCGAACGTTTGCACCTGCGAACAACGGCCCAAAGATATGGATCGGATAGCTCGGCGAAGGTACCAAGGCTGCATCACCGTGTTCGAGTAGCACCCACATCAGGTGACTGAACCCTTCCTTTGCGCCAATCGTGGTGATGACTTCGGTATCGGGATCAATATCAACATCAAAACGATGCTTGTAATAGCTAGCTGCAGCCTGTCGAAGTTTTGGGATCCCGCGAGATGCCGAGTACCGATGGTTTTTTTCGTTCTGCGCTGCTTCGCAGAGCTTCTCTACTGCAATCGGAGGTGAAGGCAGATCTGGATTGCCAAATCCAAGGTCAATAATGTCCGCCCCATCGCGACGAGCGGCCACCTTGAGCGAATCAATAATGGTGAAAACATAGGGGGGAAGCGAAGTAATTCGACGGAACTCCATCCCCTCAAGCTACTCCTCTGTGCGCCGCCCTTTAGGAACCTGAGCGGCCGAGCATCTTCGCAGCGATCAGGGCCGCTCCGAGCGCCCCTGCCTCGGGGCCAAGTGGAGCTGAGAGAATCTGCACGTCTCGATCCCGTGAGGCTGCCGGAAACCGCTGCAAGAGGTCAGCTTGAACCAAGGTAGTGAGTTCCTCACCAACTGCAGCTAGGCCTCCACCGATCACAATCACTTTGGGGTCGAACAGCAGCATGAGATTTGCTAGGCCGAGGGCGACATAGCCCGCGAACTCAGTAAATATCCTGACTGCGCCGGCCTCGCCCTGCTCCATAAGCTCAGTAACGACCTCGCCGTCAATGCGGTCTACCGAACCGGCGCGAGCCAAAACGGCCTCTGCTTGGCCACTTGCGGCGGCAGTTCGGCCAAGCCAACCCAACCCTGAACCAGAGGCATAGCGTTCCCAACAACCTCGTTGACCACAGGGACACTCGGGGCCCAACGGATTGATCACCATATGCCCCGGCTCTCCTGCAAACCCATGGGCTCCCCGGTAGAGCTCGCCGTCAAGGACGATTCCGCCACCAATACCTGTTCCAAGAGTCACGGCCAGAATCGAAGAAGTGGGGGTCCCGAACATGGACTGCGCTGCGACGGCTACGCAATTGGCATCGTTGTCGATCGCTACAGGAACCCCAAAGCGAGCAGTCAGCGCAGCCGCGACGTCAACACCAATGAGTCCCGGGGCATTCGGGGCCGAGCGTGCAATGCCATCTAGACCAATGAACCCTGCGAGTCCTACGCCGATTGCATCAACTCGCCGGTCGGAGCGGTCAAGCAGTGCAGCGACAGCATGCTCGATCTGCGTCAGCACGGCCTCTTCATGAGAGGAGGAGCCCACGAGCTCGCGGTCCTGTACCGAGGGTGCCTCGGCCTGCACAGTCTCGGAGGCTCCAGAAGCCACCGCCTGATCTTGGCCTGAGAGCGGCAGGAGCACACGCGCTGCAAGCGTTTTCGTGCCCCCGACGTCAACCCCAATGACATGTACTGTTTGCTCATCCGAAACCATTGCGGTGAAGTGGATCACAGTCTGACAATCTGGGCCAGTACAGCGGCTAATTCTTAGCCAAGGCCCCGTCAGAACTGGATTGCAGAGGCTGCGAAGCTTCCTGACTGCGCCTGATCAAACAACCACTGATTTTCGCTCAGAATGACTATTTGCACGAGGGCCGACATCTCGCGCGCACGCTCGATCACTTTGTGCTGTGCGAGCGGATCACTCGGAAGAGAGTCAATGAGGAGCGGGATAGAACCCAAAAATGATATCGCCCGCTGCTGAGCTACCCGTTCGATTAAGGCCCATTCGCAATCTTCAGCGGTTGACCGTTGAGGAACCCCGCCAGAACCTGATCGGTACGTTGGGGGCAACACCTGGTTCAACGAGGCCACTTGCAGCGGCGGTGCCTGAAGTTGGGCCTGCTGCAGTTGGGCCTGAAGTTGGGCCTGCTGCAGTTGCGTTTCTTCCTCGGCTAAAACCCTGAGCAGTTCGCGCTCTTGGCTTCTGAGGTTCAATTCTTGATCTCGCAGATCAGCCAACTGCATCATGGCCTGATCATGTTGGGCGGCCCGAGTCTGAGCCTCGATCATCTGGTCCATGACGCGATCTAGCTCAGCTTCAACCTGCGCCCACTCGCTCAGGTCGCCTTGGTGCAGTTCCTCGACCTCTACTTTCGAAATCTGCGCCCGAAGGTCGTTGATCTGAGATTGGGTGCTCGCGACCCAGTCAGCAGGATCTTGAAACACCGCTAGCCAAAGATCGACCACACGTAGCAGGTCCTCTGGACTCTCAGTGGAGCTCTCAGCATTCAGCCACGTCTCGTTCAGGCCCGGGCCAGCAGCACGCTCTACGGCCTGACGAAGCCTGTTGGCAGCTTGGAGTACTTCACCGCTATCGAGCACTACTGCTGCAACCTTGCGGTCCCGAAGAAGCGCAACCACCTCTCGCACATTGTCAGCGCGTTGAGCGTCCGCTGCAGCTGCTGACAATTGGCCAAAGGGCAGGGCAGACGGTGCTTGGCCGCCGGGTTCTGCAAGCTCACCCGCTCCTAACAGTTCCGCTGCAGTCTGCAACATCACCGAGAGCTCCATCTCTGCAAGCTCAAGGTCTTGGGGATCAGGAGACCCTTCCATTAGATCCTGAAGTTCCTGTTGCAATTGCTGTACTCGATGCACAGCCCTGTCGCGCCGCGAAGCACGCTCTAGGTCTGTCTGCACAAAAGGGATTCCGCGAACGTAGGCGCTGTAGGACTCATACCCGAGGCGCTGCAGCAGCGCCGACTCCTCTAATCGAAGCTCCTGAAGTGTGAGTTGCGGCCTCGGTACTTGAGGGGAAGAGAATGTGGTCGGGTACGAGAAAATCTCGTTGCGTAACTCTTCGAGTCGCTCTAAGTCACCTTGATTTGGCAACTGCGCCAAACTCGCTGAGGTACTTGCCACAAGATCGTCTTGAGCTGCATCCAAGTTCTGTTCGGCCTCGATTCGGCGTGAAGTTGCAGCCACGGCCAAGTCGGTGATCTCACGCAGATTTCGCAGCGAGTTATAGATGCGAAGAGCTAGTTCCTGTGCCACCGGGTCTGGGACCAAGCTGGCTGTTAGCAAGCTCTTCAGCTCATCTCGAGCGGCACAAACTGCCTGCAAGTCAAGCAAGGCAACCATGTCGAGTTTCTCGTTCAGCAGACTGATCTCCTCGAGCAAGTCCTCACGGCGAGTCTGCAGTAGTTGCCGATCATGTTCCCACTGCGATCGCAGACCTAGGCGCTGGGATTCGAGGGTGCCGATCTGGCTTTGACACTCAGCAAGATCTAGCGCTGCTGTCGCGTCAAGGCCTGTCCGAATCTGTTCCATTCGCTCAGCAAAGCGGCTCAGGCTGAGGACTATCTGCCGAAGCCCCTCAGAATGCTCATCTACCTGCTGCTGAATCCTGGCCGAGGCTGACTCGGGTTCTGGGCTAGCAGTCGTTGGGGCAGCAGTGATCGGGCTAGCAGTCGATGGGGCAGCAGTCGTTGGGTGAGCAGTGCTCCACTGCAGGACGGCGTTTACCTTGTGGTCAAGGTCAAGGCCCTGAAGAGTGAGCTGGTCTAGGGCTAGCTGCACACCGCCAACCTCGATCGTGCCTGCGCACTCCAAGGTTGTTGGGGTAGAAAAAGCCTGAAACAGGTCGATTAGTTTGCGACGCATCTCTGGTGTGGCACCGCGCAAAACCGTCAGCTGAGGGTGCAGCTGAATCGGTGCTCCTTGTGGAGCTAGGTGGTCGATGCGTAAGAGTTTCATCAGATTCCTGTGTAACTGTCGGCCGATTCCTGCTGTGACTAAATATTGCAGCTCAAGTAATTTTCAGATCTCCCAATCAACTAGCGCCGTCTACTGCAATTCGGCGAACTCGTGAAGATGGCGGAGTTCTCTTCGAAGGCGGCGGAGATTCAGGCTCTTTCATGGGCGCCGAGCCGGACTCAGCATGAGAATCAGGCTCTGAATCGGCCTCAGTCTTGGTCTCGACCTCAGTCTCGGCCTCAGTCTCAGTCTCAGTCTCAGTCTCAGTCTCAGTCTCAGTCTCTGAATCGGTCTCGGGCTCAGACTCGGTGTCAGACCAGGCGCTGCGCTCCCATGGCTGCTCTGGCTTGCTAAAGCTGCCCTTCACCATGTCTGCCACCGAAGCCGCAGCCTCGGTAATTCGATCCGGGTCATCCACAACTTCTTCTACTAGATCCAAAAAGGACCGAGCAGCCTTGATCATCTCGCGTGCAGCGCGCTGCACATGCTCCACACCCTCTACTGAACGAGAGTCTGCTGAACGAGAGTCTGTTGAACGAGAACCTGCCGAACGAGAATCTGCTCCCGAGGAATCCTGCATCCCTCAATGATTGCCGTTTTGCAGCGATTCGTCAGGTTGAGCAGTTTCTGGGTCAGTTCAAACGCTGAGTTGCTTGGACAAACTTGATTGCGAGGCACCCATCCTGCAGCGCTGCTGAACTGATCTCTCGCCGAGACAACGAGTCCGGAAGGGTGAGATTTCGGCGGTGCGGCCCAATCGAAATAAAGAGCTCGTCCCCAGCCCGGGTCAGGTCCAGATCGGCTGAATCCGCAAAGGGCAACTCAAGCGACAACAAGTAGTCATCGCCCTGACGGTCAACGCGAAGTGGCCGGCCTGCGACTAATCGAGCCGAAGGGTCAGCCTGCCCCCAGAGCCCATCAGCGAACCCCGCTAGCGCCTCCAGTCCGACTACCTCACCACCCACGTGTTCTGCTCGAAATACTGGCAAGGCACCAAAGCTTCGTTCAATTGTCTGCAGGTGAACCTGCTGCTGCTCTCGCCACTTTTCAAACCAAGGGTCAAGCGCCAGCTCAGGCAACATTCGATTCACAATCACGGCATCAACCTGATATCCAAATAGCGACAGATAGGTGTAGGTACGCCGCGCCTCTGCAATCACCATGGCTTCTGGGTTCATCACGAGTCGCGCAGAGGTGATCTTTGGGTCAGCAAGAATCCGCCGCACCGAGTCCAACGAATCGTACAAACGCTGACCAGCGGTGAACACTGCGTCGTCTGCAACGGGCAGCGAGGTCAACCGAGAGAGCAACGGGGAAACCAGTCGGTTCACTCGCCGCGATGCCGGATACAACCGCTCCATGTACCAGCTCAAAATATCGGGCAAGGACAACAAGCGAATGGTCTCCGCAGTCGGAGCGCAGTCCACCACGACCACGTCGAAGAGTCCTGATTCACATAGCGACTCGACCTCGGTCAGCGCAAAGAGTTCGTCTAGGCCGGGTATAACAGAGAGTTCTTCGGCTTCGATGCCCTCGACGCCAGCCCAATCAAGCATCTCCATCATCCAGACGCGAATCTCCCCCCAGTTCTCCTCAAGGCGTTCACGCGCATCTAGCTGTTGCGCCCAGCACCGCGGAGCTATCTGAATGGGTTCTGTTCCAAGCTCGAGTCCCATCGAGTCGGACAACGAGTGAGCGGGGTCTGCCGAGGTCACAAC
>CANJEC010000015.1 GCA_947473395.1 Actinomycetota bacterium
GTCGCGACAAGTCTTCTCTGGTGCGCCGATAGGGCTCAACAGTCTCGGTCTGCGTCACGATGTCGAGGTCGCCGCGACCCTCATGGAGTTGCACCTGAATGTACGAACCCGGCTCGAGCCGAGAACCGAACTTTGAGGTGGTCTTTCTCACACCCTTGCCAACAGCTCGGACCTTGCCATGACTTCGCGTCATCAATACCACGATGCGATCGGCCTCGCCGAGCTTGTAGGTCCGCAGCACGATGGCGTAGTCGCGGTACAGGCTCACCTCATCAGTCTCTCACTCTGAAGGGGTCGGAATCAGCTCAGACCGTCAGTATCTGACAGGCCACCAAAGCGACGGTCACGGCGCTGATACTCATCGATCGCCGCATACAGGTTTTCTCGGCGGAAGTCAGGCCACAACACGTCAGTAAAGACCAGTTCCGAGTACGCCATCTCCCACATCAAGAAGTTGGACATTCGATACTCGCCAGAGGTACGAACCATGAGTTCTGGGTCGGGCATCGTTGGGTCGTACAGATGCTGACGAATAGTCTTTTCATCAATCTTCTCGGGCTTGATGCCAGAGGCTGCGATGGCCCTGACTGCATCCACGAGTTCGGCACGGCCGCCGTAGTTGAAGGCCATGCTCACCGTCATTGCCGTGTTGTCTCCGGTGAGTTCGAGCGTTTCATCAATACGCCGCAGAATTCTCTTTGGTACACGCCAGTCCCTGCGACCAATGAACTGCAACTTGACGTTGCGTTCATTCAACTCATCTCGGCGCGTCAACAGCAGTCGCTCATTGAAATTCATCAAGAAGCGAACCTCGTCAACGGGGCGCTTCCAGTTTTCGGTGGAGAACGCATAGACCGTCAGCCACCGGATTCCGGCGTCAAGGGCACCCCAGATGGTATCCATCAAGGCTTCCTCTCCCGCGGCGTGGCCATCGGTTCGGGGAAGGCCTCTTCTTTGGGCCCATCTGCCGTTGCCGTCCATCACCACAGCGACGTGAACTGGGATGCGTTGATGGTCGAGGCTCGATAAGTCCACTATGGAAAGGTACCCGACCTTCGACCCCTAGCCGAGACAACGCCTAGACCGGGCCCAAGAGAGCGCCTAGAGCGGGCCCAAACAGAGTGGCCGTGAGCGACTAGTAGCCCAGACGCTCCAAGGACTGTGCCTTTGACTGCCAATCCTTATCAACCGTGACATGCAGCTCGATAAAAGCTCCCGGTGGTAGTTGCCGACGAACCCGAATACCGACTTCTTTGAGCACGCTCCCGCCCTTACCAATCACAATGCCTTTTTGGGAGTCACGCTCCACGATGATCTCAACTCGAATTCGTGGCCACTCCCACTCAGAAACTCGGGTAGCAATCGAATGGGGCAGTTCCTCGCGAGTTACTGCAAGCAGTTGCTCCCGAACGAGTTCGGCAACTCTGAATGGCTCCGGGGCGTCAGTCACTTCGCCCTCGGGATACCACCGCGGGCCCTCTGGCAGACGAGATACCAGATACTCAACTAGCGCATCGACCCCATCGCCGGTCTTGGCAGAGATCGGGAAATATTCAGCAAACTCAAAAGATGCCGCTTTGGAAAGTTGCGACATAATGCGCTCTGCAGTTGCGGCATCAGTCTTGTTGAGCACGAGCACCGAGTTCTTTGGCATGCGCTCTGCGATATAGCGATCCCCTGGTCCCATTGCGGCAGTTGCCTCGATGAGCAAGCAGGCAACGTCAATGCCTTCGAGTGAAGATGTAGCGGTGTCATTGAGTCGCTCACCCATCAACGTGCGCGGACGGTGGATACCGGGAGTGTCCACAAACACAATCTGCGACTCAGGCCGACTGAGCACTCCTCTGATCTGATGCCGAGTGGTCTGAGGCTTATCAGAAACAATCGAGATTTTCTGACCCAGAATCTGATTCACGAGCGTGGACTTGCCCACATTGGGCCGCCCGACAAAGGTGACAAATCCGGAGCGGAATCCTTCGGGCACTTCGGCCTCTGCGCCCATGCCTGCTGCTGCGAGCATCCGTTCAAGCTGTTCCGAGGCTGAACCGCCAAGACCCGGAGCCGAGGTGGGCCGAGTTTCTGCAGTGTGGTCTGGACTCGGGTCTTGACTCAGGTCTGGGCCGCTGAGGTCTTGACTGTTGGAGTCTTGACTGTTGGAGTCTTGACTGGAGTCTTGATTGGGGTCTTGATCGGTCACGCGCTGCCCTCTTTGTTAACGATGCGAACTCTGACGACTCGTCGCCCATCAACAAGTTCGACAATAATTTTTGTTCCTTCAATCTCTACCGAATCCCCGTGCACCGCTACGCGGCCCAGGAGTCCAAACACCAAGCCGCCCACAGAATCCCAATTCCCCTCGGGAAGACTGAGACCAAGTTCGTCATTGATGTCATCCACGTTCACCGAGGCATTCACCAAGACGTCCCCTCCCGGGAGGCGTTCGACTAGCGGTATGTCCTCGTCGAACTCGTCATGAATCTCGCCCACGAGTTCCTCGAGCAAGTCTTCAAGCGTGGCAAGGCCTGCAGTACCACCGTATTCATCCACCACCACGGCCAAGTGATTGTGACTTGATTGCATTTCTGCCAGAAGGTCGGCAACAGGCTTGGTCTCTGGAACAAAGAGCCCTGGCCGGACAAGGTCCATCACCTTTGAAGCTCCGCCCCCTTCACGCTCCACGCGCATTGCATCTTTGACATAGACCACGCCTTCGATGTCATCAGCATTTTCGCCGTAGACCGGGAAGCGAGACAGGCCCTTATCAATGGCCATATCTACCAACTCCGAAACTGTTGCATCAGCACCGATCGTGACCATGTCCGTTCTCGGGACCATGATCTCTCTGGCAACGGTGTCACCAAAGTTGATGATCGATTCGATGAGTACTCGTTCCGATTCCTCAATCACAGAATGCTCTGCAGCTTCGCCGGCTAAGGCGAGAATCTCTTCCTCGGTAACGAAGGGCCCCTTCTTCAGGCCTTTGCCTGGCAAAAGAATATTTGCCGCACCAATCAGCGCTCGAGCGGGTACCCGCAGTGTCTTACCCATCAGTTCAATCAGCGGTGCTGTCAGCAATGCGGCCCGTTCAGTGTGTTGAAGAGCCCAGGTTTTTGGTGCCGCTTCTGCAATCACGAACAGCACCAGCACGTTCAACACAATGCCGATAACGAGACCAATCGGGCCAAATAGTGCAGCAGCAAGAACGCCCACTAATGCCGATTGGATTGTCTGCACAATGTTGACTGACAAGTAAATCGAGTTCAGATCACGCTCCAGATTCTCAACAATCCGAAGTACCCGAGGGCCGCGCTTTGGATCGGTTTGCGCAAGCGCAGTCGCCCGCGATCGAGTCATTCGCGTAATGGCGGTTTCGGCTGCCGCTAGGACGGCCGCAGCTAGGGTCATGAGCAGGACAACGCCGAGCAGAACAAATTGAATGCTCGTCACGGTCTGAGTGCTCCTTGTTCTGGGACAGTTGAATTGCCAAGGGCGCGGTTGTAGTCCTCTTCGGACCATGGGTCGCGCTCCGGGGCACCCCGGAGTGCTTCAAAGAGTTCCCGTTCGCGTTGCCACATCAATTTTCGCTCTTCCTTCTCTACATGATCCCAGCCCAACAGGTGCAAGGTTCCGTGAATCACCAGCAGTGCCAATTCGTCATTCAAGTTTCCGGCATGCTCTGGGGCTTGAGTCGCTGCAACTTGGGGACATAACAACAGGTCACCAACCATCCAGGTGCTCGGCCCACCCGCTGATTCCTCGGGACAAATCGCTCCGTCCATGGGAAAGCTGAGTACGTCCGTGGCGGAGCCATCCCCCTCTAGATACTGCTGTTTGAGCTGTGCAATCTCACCGGGGTCAAGCAGGGTGAGCGAAGCCTCGGCTTGGGGCGAGATGCCTTCTCGGTGCAAGGCCGCTGCGAAGAGCTCGCCGAGTGCATCAAGATCCACTTGAGTGCGGTCATCCGTGCGGTTGTCACTCGATCGAACGGAGGGAACTCCAGGTTCAACAGCACCCGAACTGCTACTGCTCACGTTGGGCTCGACTCGGAGTTACTGGCCTGGCGCTGATCAGATTCTCGCTGCAGCTCTCGTGCGGCTTCTGCAGCGGCTCGCTCTGCATCGCGTTGGTCATAGGCGTTCACAATGTCTTGCACGATTCGATGACGCACGACATCAGAACCGGTCAAGCGCACAAAGGCCACACCGTCGATGCCCTCAAGAATCGATTCCAGCCCAGCAAGGCCTGACTTTCCACCCGGCATATCTACTTGCGTAGCGTCCCCCGTGATGACGGCCTTTGAGCCGAAGCCGATGCGAGTCAAGAACATCTTCATCTGCTCAGGAGTGGTGTTCTGCGCCTCGTCAAGGATGATGAACGAGCTGTTCAGCGTTCGGCCGCGCATAAAGGCTAGAGGTGCAACCTCGACGATGCCGCGCTCAATCAACTTCTGTGCGCCCTCGGTCCCCACCATGTCATGGAGAGCGTCATAGAGCGGTCTCAGGTAGGGGTCGATCTTGGCCATCAAGTCGCCCGGAAGAAAGCCAAGTCGTTCCCCTGCCTCGACAGCTGGCCGTGTGAGCACAATGCGCTCAACCTCTTTTGCCTGCAGTGATTGAACTGCCATAGCAACTGCAAGCCATGACTTACCCGTACCGGCAGGGCCAACTCCAAAGGTCACCGTGTGGTCAAGGATCGCGTCCACATAACGCTTCTGGCCCGAGGTCTTTGGCCTGACGCGGCCCCCTCGATGCGTTCGCAGCAACTCTGCTGTTAGGACCTCGGATGGTCGCTCATCGGCATTGACCATCTCTATGGTTCGACGAAGCACGGCGGTCTCAAGTGCGTGGCCGCGTTCGAGCAGCACGACTAACTCTTCAAACAGTCGGCCAACTCTTTCGGAGTCTGTTCCAGAGATGGTGATCTCGTTACCGCGAGCGATGATATTGACCTGAGGAAAGGCCTCCTCAATGGCGTCAAGCAACTCGTCGCGACTACCCAACAAGTCCGTCATCAGATGGTTGCCGGGGACCCGAACCAGGGTGCGCGTCGGTACGTCTTGAGCGCTTGAGGTGTCAGGGCTGGCCATTACGAGCAAGAGTGTAGTTGTGAATACACCGTTGCCTAATGGCGAGGATCCCCTAGGGGGCACAGAATCTCTGCTTGGTGCTAGCCAGGGAGCGGCTGAAGCGGCCGACAGATTCCTGGCAGACTCGCGCGGCGAGGAAGCAGTTGCGTCGGCTCGACGGGGACGCTGGGCTCGGCAACTCATCGAGGAGTCGACCACCATCTCGGCCACGCTGCATGCATCCGTGGGCAACGAGGTGTTCCTCATCTTGCGAACAGGGGAACGGCGCCGGGTAGAAGTATCAAGCCTCGGCGAGGATTATGTGCAAGTCCGAGACAGCGCGTCGATTGTTTGGATTCGCTTGTCCGCTGTGATTGCTGTCGAGGCAGCTTCCTCGCTTGTTGCAAACCCAGAGGGTTTCGACCCCGCTGAGGGTCTGCTCTCGGATGTACTCGAGGACCTCGTGGCTGATGAACTTCAGATCAGACTGTGTCTAGCCGGAGGGGCTGCTCTGACAGGGTTGGCAATCTCCGTTGGCGCTGCGTTACGGCTACGACTACCTCAGACGGGACACATCGCGGTGGTCGATCTTTTCAGTATTGAGATGATCCTGCTGAAGATTCCGCAGTCCCCTAGCTAGCTGCTTTCGGGGCTGCCGATTTTGGGGTTCCCGGCTCCGATTCCTCAGGTTCTAGTGCCGAGATATCCAGGGTTCCTGGGGCAATCCGGCACTCCTCGATGAACTGAGCCACTTCGCTTTCTTTCAGGCGAATGACACGGCCAAATCGGTAGGCCGGAACCTTGCCGTCATCGATGAATCGGTAGAGCGTGCGGGGAGTAATTCCAAGCCGACGAGCGGACTCGCCGGTATTGAGCCAAGTGATGTCTGCAGTGTCCACGTGGACCACTTTAGCGCCTTCCAAGGTATATCCGGTGCATGTCGACACGTCCAAGAGTTTTCAGTACCTAACATTTTATTTAAATATGTTTTGACAACTCTCAGTACTTTTGATTATGTTTCATACATCGAGGTCGGCTGGGTTGGTCAGCCCTCCCATCCACCGCCCGGCCAGCCCAGCCCGCCTCGACAAGTTCCGCCCAGCCCAGGAGACCACCAGCATGAGTCGAACAAGATCCGCCGATTCGACATCACCGGTCGACTCGCAAACTGCACCCACTCAGGCCACCGCTCGGCTAGGGCGCAGTCTTCCCTCGGGCCGAGCTTACGTAGGAGCCATGCTCGTCACCATCGCCGCCGCTGGAGTGCTGTTCGCTCACCGAAGCGCATCCGCACCGCCCAGCAGCCGCTACCTCGTGGCAACTCAGTCAATCCAGTCCGGCCAGGTCATCGGCGCTGAAGACCTCGGCAGTATCGCAATTGATCTACCAAGCCAACTTGATGCCGTTCCAGCAGCACAGGCGAACAAACTCATCGGCCGGGTAGCACGCAACTCGCTGTCCGCCTCCGAGTTGCTCCGCCTTGATGACGCCCTAGACGCCGGCCGATTCGTTGACCCAACGTCTGTAGAGGTGTCGCTTGAATTACCTCCGGCTCAGGCACTTCAGGGAATTGTCCAGCAGGGCAGCTTCGTTGATGTTCTCGCTACTGACCCCGAGCCGGATCCAAACACTGGCAGCGCAACCACAGTGCTAGCCACACGAGTGCGAGTCAGCTCAGTAGGCGACGGAAGCAGTCCCGCTGGAGGCTCTGCAGAAGGTAGTGGCGGCGGCGCTTCAGGAATCGGCGTAAGCGGCCAACTGCGCGTCGTGCTCAGCGTGTCAGGTTCCGAGATTGCCACACAGTTAGTGGATGCTGCTCGGCGGGCCGAGATCACTTTGGTACTGCCAAGCCCGATCGAACAGGGCGAAGCATGAGCGATCGATTCGTTGTTCTTGGGCTTGCACGCTCGAGGTGTCAGTGGTTCTCTGACCTTGCGAGTTGGTCCTCTCACGCAGTAGCCCCCATTGACTACGTCAAGGCTTTAACCCCAGGTGAGGCTCAGGCCCTGATTGGCTCAGGCCGTCGACTCTCGGCAGTACTCGTAGATGCCGCTATCTCGGGGCTCGATCGGGAATTCATTGCACTCGTGGCCTCGATTGGAGCAACCACCGTCGTTGTAGCCGACGCGGCAGTTTCTCGCGATTGGGAATCACTGGGTTGCTCGGCAATTCTGAGTAGCGATTTCACGCCTGCGGAACTAGTCGAAACGCTGAGCAGACACGCAGTGCCAGTAGACCGATCTACTCGGAGGGCAACTCGCTCCAATGTTGGTCCATCCCCCGCTACGGCCCTCGCTCCTCTGATAGGAGTCGCTGGAGCTGGCGGAACGGGTGCGTCCACCGTGGCAATTGCCCTGGCACAAGAACTCGGTCGCGATTCATCCGCCCCGATGGTGGCTCTGGCTGATGGCGCTCGGATCGCGGACATGGCCATGTACCACGATGTCGGCGACGTGCTTCCTGGGCTACCTGAACTTGTCGAGGCACACCGGGTAGACCAACTCGATCCTGAGGAAGTCAGGCGACTGCTCTTCCCAATTCAGAATCGTTCCTACCACCTGCTGCTTGGCCAGCGTCGCAGTCGAGATGCGGCTGCAATGCGACCGCATTCCATTCTGGCTGCAGTTGAGGGGCTGAGAAGGAGCTTCGATTTTGTCGTTCTCGATCACGATCCTGACCTCGACGGCGAAGCCGAAACCGGGTCAATCGACATTGAGGAGCGGCACACGCTCAGTCGATCCACGGCAAAAACCGCTGACCTCATATTCCTCGTCGGCAGGCCAGGCGCTAAGGGTGTTCATGACCTCATCCGACTCATTGACCGGTACTCAGACCTCGGTGTTCCTCGGGAGCGTCTTATTCCGATCGTAAATCAGGCTCCTAAAAATCCTGCACAGCGAATGGCCACGGCCCGGGTAATCGCAGAGCTCAGCAGTTCGGCCGGCACGCAGGACTCAGCGCTGGTGGCTCCTCTGTTTCTCCGCAGCCTGAGGCGGGTGGAAGAACTTCACAGAAGCGCAGCCCCCCTGCCAGAGACATTCGGAAAACCGGTGGCCCATCTCTCGCGCAAACTGTTGTTGGAACGCGGACCTCGGCGCAACACAGTAAATGAGCCGGTACGGGTACAACAGGGCGAACTCGGACTTCAGGAACGGCCACTAGGAGCGGGCAACCGATCAGCGCGTGCGGCACAGAGGACTGGCGATAACCAGACACCTCATCGGCGTTCAAACTCGCGACGCGATGTGGCCTGATGAATACCACCGTGTCCCCCTTGGCAGAACTCGAGCAGCTCGTTCAGGTGCGAGCCACAGCACTCTCACTTGATGTCGATACTGCGGTAGGTGCCGAGCATCTTCGAGATCTGATCGAGGCCGCAATCAACGAGTGGTCAGATGAGCACCATCGGGGTCAGCGGGAAATCTCTCTGTCCGACCCCGAGGGAGTAGCCAATCGGGCGTTTCAAAATCTTGCTCAGTACGGCCCGCTTACTGACCTTCTCGAGGACGATGACGTCTGGGAGATCATGGTGAATTCCCCCGACTTAATCTTCGTTCGGCGCCACTCCACGGGGAGCTCCTTCCATGATGAGGTATTCCACGACGATGATCACGTGGCACGCACGCTGACCAAACTCCTCGACGATTCAAGCAGTTCGCATCGCAAACTCGACCCAACCGAGGGCCTACAAGATGCACAGCTCGACAACGGTGCACGTATTCACATCGTCCACGGTGACCTCGCTCGAGGCGGTCACCTCATGCTCAACATCCGCAAGTTCACAGGGGTTGCAATCACTCGACTTGATGAGCTGGTGAATCGAGGGTCGCTCTCAGCCCAAGCAGCGCAGTTCCTCAGCGCAGCAGTCCGATCGCGTCTCAGCATCATCTTTGCTGGAGCGCCAGGCGCAGGAAAAACCACTTTGCTCTCCTGTTGCGCAGCTGAACTTGACCCTTCGCAGCGGGTTGTCGTCGCCGAAGAAGTCTTCGAGGCAGACGTGCCGCTCGCCAACGTTGCGAGCATGCAGACACGACCCGCACGAGCAGATCGACCAGAGATCGACCTACGGCGTCTGGTGGCAGGGTTTTTGAGGATGGCTCCCGACGTAGCCATCGTCGGGGAAGTCAGGGACCGTGAAGCTCTGCCGCTGCTGCTCACCCTGTCCTCTGGCGTGACTGGCTATACAACAATTCATGCCGGCTCAGCTCGCACTGCGCTCACCCGGCTGCGCTTCGTTGCGCAACTCTCTGATGCCGCGAGTGACCTTCCAGTAGCTGCGCTCAACAATCTGGTCAGCGAAGCAGTCGACCTGGTGGTCCACACCGAACGGGGTCCTAATGGACCGCAGGTCACCGAGATTCTGGCGGTTGAAGACCACACGGCAGGACCAGAAGCCGTTCAGTTCACCACAACTGAACTGTTTAAGCGCCAAGGCGACTCCGGGGAACTACGACCTACCGGGCTACTGCCGCTGCGGGCAACTCAAGAACTTGCTCGTCACGGATTTGATGCCCGCAGGCTGTGCGCAGTCGAAGAGGAGCACCGATGACATCACTCCTACTCTCTGCCTGCGCCGCCCTTGGCGTGTATTTCTTGCTCACCCACTCGGCTGCGGGGCAGCGACGGCGCGACTCTGACCACCCTTCCCAGCATCGCTCGCTTAATCAACGCCTGCACGGACTGTTGCTACAAGCAGGCCTTGACGCAGTGTCGCCAATTCAGTTTCTGAGCGCGTCTGCAATCGTTGGATTTCTTGCGATGATTCCCGCCGCAGCGATCTTCGGATTTGGACTGTCAACGCTTCTGATCGGCGGTTGTGCAGCAACGACCCCGGCCGCCATCTGGCGCAAGAGGCGTGCCAAGGCCAGAGCAATAGCTCGCGAATCCTGGCCGAGATTTATAGAGGAGCTTCGTGTGCTCACTGGGTCCGTTGGACGATCCATCCCGCAGGCGCTGCTCGAGGTAGGACTGCGTGGGCCTGTTGAATTGCGCAGCGCGTTTCAGGCCGCCCAGAGAGAGTGGTCGCTCACCACAGATTTTGAACGCACCATCCACGTACTCAAGGAACGGCTCGCCGATCCGACTGCCGATGCGACCTTTGAGACTCTGCTCGTCGCCACACAAGTCGGCGGTGACATTGACTCGCGCCTCGAAGCACTCGCCGAGGATCGCCGGCAAGATCTGCTTGGCCGCAAGGAAGCCGATGCCAAACAAGCAGGTGCCAGACTCGCAAGAATCTTCGTGATTCTTGTTCCAGCTGGAATGGCATTAGCAGGGCTCAGCGTTGGCAACGGGTCTGCGGCCTACCGATCACCCACGGGGCAATTCCTGGTTTCAGTTGGAATTGCACTGATTATTGCCTGCTGGGTGTGGGCCAGCCGCATCATGCGCCTCCCCGAGGCAGAGCGGGTGTTTGACCAATGAACTGGAGCCACCGATGATGCTTCTCGACTTGGGCTGTCTAGCCTTTTTTGCTCTGGGCCTGACCCTGTGCCTGAGCGAACTGCCTTGGATTCGGCAGCGTTCACTTGTTGACAGACTTCGCCCATATACCCGCCAGGCCCGCACTGGCATCGCCCCCGGCACGGTTCAACTTGGACATCTCTCATCGCTGCGACAAGTCATAGGCCCCGTCCTTGCAGACCTCGGCTCGAAGGGAAGCCGACTACTCGGGATTGACACTCCTATTGAGCTACGTCTCGAGCGCGCTGGGTCCCCACAAGACGCCGTCTCGTTCCGGCTCCAGCAGGTGATTGCTGCAGTGCTCGGAGTCACTGCGGGATCCGTTCTAGCCCTGTGGATCTCTCCGCCAACTGCAATCTCGATCCTTCTCATAGTTGGGCTGCCCATCCTTTCTGCGGCCCTCCTAGAGCAAAAATTATCCTCCAAGATCCTTCAACGACAGCGCAAGCTTCAAGCCGAACTCCCGGTGATCGTTGAGCAATTAGGGATGCTTCTCTGCGCTGGCTACTCCTTAACGTCAGGGCTTTCGCGACTTGCGGATCGCGGTTCAGGAGTTGCAGCCGAAGACCTGACCGCCGTCATGCGCAGGATTCGCCAAGGTGTTTCAGATACCACCGCCCTGGCCGAGTGGGCAGAACGAGCGGACTTGGACTCGATTCGAGGATTCGTTGCAGTGCTTGCCCTGCATGGGGAAACGGGTGACCTCGGGAGCTTGATCTCAGCTGAGGCTCGCTCAGTACGGGCCGAAGCACATCGGGAACTCATTGAGTCAATCGAGCGCCGTGCGCAACTGGTTTGGATTCCCGTGACCGTAGCGACGCTGGTTCCGGGCTTGATCTTTTTGGCAGTGCCCTTCTACTCAGCCATGGCTCAGGTCGCAGGCACCACCTGAACGTTTGCCACAGACGTCTCGAACACCTAGTGGCCAAGACCCCCAGCAGAACAACAACCAGAACAACAACCAGAAAGAGAAACATCACTATGCACAACTCACCTGAACTAGCTACTACCGATACTTGCAACGTCACAACAGGCAATGCGACTGCAACTGCACTCCCCTTGGCTCAAGAGGTTCCGCTGCTAGCCGCCCCATCACCGAGTGCCACCCCTGCGGCAAGGAAGCGCAATTCGGAGCGAGGTGAAGGCGTGATTTCGACAGCTGTTGCAGTTTTGATTGTCGCGTTCCTTGGGATCGCGCTGTGGACCGGATTCAACAGCATGATGAGCACGGCCACGAGTCGCACCCGCACACAAGTGGAACAAATCGGCAGGTGAACTCCACTCCAGGACACCTCGCAGAGGGACTCGCAGTTCTCCTTAGCCGGGAACGAAATCTCTCTGAGCGGGGAACGGGAATCCTCGGCACCACGATTGGCGTGGCGTCGATGATTGCCATGCTTGGCTTCGCCTCGAACGTCTCGCTTGGGCTTTGGACGCGCAGCACGGTGGATTCAGTCGCCTTCGATGCCGCCCGCCGTGTGGCCACAGCCCCAATCAGCGAGCCTCAGTCTGCAGCCTCGTTAGGGCAGATCGAGGCCGCTGCAATTGACCACGCACGCCAAGCACTCGGCAGCTACGGCCAGCGAGTAGTCCTGGAATTCGAACATCCCAACTCCTCGGTAGTTGTTCTTCATGTTCGATCGCCAGCGATGGGCCTTCTTCCACGACTCATTAGCGCAGGACCAATCCTTGGTGCAGTAGATCGCCGCATCATCATTCGAAAGGAAGGGAAGTGAACATGAGGCTCCCGCGGCACAGACACCGGGGAGAACGCGGGGCAGTTGGAGGTGGCGAGGGTGTGATTTTCGGCATGCTGATTCTTGTTGCAGGCACCCTCGTCATCCTCAACCTCTGGGCAATTCTCGACGCCCGGATGGCACTCGACACCGCCGCTAGTGAGTACCTCCGTACGTATACCGAACAGCAATACTTCTTTCAGGCTCGAGTAGTGGGAGAGGCCGCCGCAAAGGATTCCCTCACCCAGCGGGGTCTTTCTCCTTACCGTGTGTCCATTCAGGCGAGTGAGCCTCAGGGGTTTGGCCCCTGTGCCGTGGCTGTAGTGCAACTCACCACACAGGTTCCCTGGGTGCGCGTTCCGTTTCTGGCAGGCGCAGGAAGCACCACCGTTCGCGTGACTCAGACCGAACTCATCGATGCGCACCGGGAGGTGAGTGCTAGTGCCAACTTCCAGCAGTTCGCTACCCCCTGCGCCTCGAGCTAACTCAACCCAGGCCCGACTCCGCGCTGCTGGCCGACCCTCACGCGGCACCGCTCTGATGCTCGTTCCCGCGTCGATTCTGGTCTTCTTTGTACTCGGGTCAATCTCGATTGACTTGACTGCTGTTTTCCTTGCTCAACGGAGCGCTCAGCGGAGCGTCTCGGCCGCCGCAGACGATGCTGCTGCCATGCTCGATACCCGGCTCATTCAACAAAACGGCGACCTGCGCATTGATGTCGCTGCCGCAGAGCGAGTAGCTCGCGCTCACATTGCGGCGCGAGTGCCCGCAGCATCGTTGCGTGGGCCAGTCAGTGTGATCGTGAGTACCGACCGCAAATCAATCGAAGTGCGTATCACCGTGCGTGTTCCCCACATCATGATGCGGGCCCTGCCGGGACGGTCTGCTTATGAGGATTTGACCGTCACCTCGGCTGGCCGGATCCTTAAATGACTTCCGAGGCCGCAGAGCGGGTCAGCAGCGCGAAAATCTCTCACAAGCTCATACATGGGCAGCGGATTCTGGTGAAATCCGCTGCTGGACGAGAACGCTCTCGCCTTCGCCATGAAGCCGAAGTACTCGGGCTTCTACAGCTCTCAGGCCTCGTAGACATGCTCGAACTAAAAGAAGAGGACGATCAGACTCTTCTGCTGCTGCTCGACAACGGCCCCCGCACTCTTTTGTGGCCACTCGACATGACGGGCGAGGAACTCCTCCGCGCCCTGCAACGGTGCTGCACAGCAGTCGAACAGTTGCACGCAGCCGGCTGGAGTCACGGCTCGCTCCGCCCCGAACACGTTCTGCTCGGGGCCCGGGGACGCCCCAAGCTCTGCTCTCTTGGTGATTCTCAACCACTCCTGCACCTGTCCAATGAAAAAGCCGCTGCAGCTATCCAAGGTGACGTGGATCAACTTGCTGCCATGTTCGCTCATGTCGCGAATTTCCAGATTGCCTCTATGTCGCGCTCAGATCGGTGGCGATGGCGCCAACAGTCTCGCAAGCTTCGCCAGATTGCCGAACTGACTCAAACCAGCACAACTGCCCTGACAACTAGCGAACTTGCAACTGCGATAGGCGAACTCAGATGCCGCACCATCAGCCCCCTAGGTTTCGGTAGGCGGGGCGTATCTCGAAGGCCAACTCCTGCGCCCGGACCTGCTCGGGGTTTGGTCACCCTAGGGGCCGCAGCAGCGGGAATCGCCCTGCTCTTCTCGGCGGGGTTTGCCCTCACCGCATCCAGCAAGACTCCAAGCCAGACTGATTCCGCTCAGGCAGCAACCACACCACCAGCAACACCAGCAACACCAGCAAGCACGCTGCCAGATGCCCCGCTGCCAGCCACCACGGCGACTGATACTTCACTGCCAGATACCTCGATGCCTGATGACCGTGGCGGCGGGTGCGGGCTATGGCCCATGATCAACAACGGCTCAGGACTAGGCGTCGACATCGACGGCGACTCCTGCCCCGATCACATCGAGATCGCAGGTCAGTTCATCACTGTTGGCAACCTGACCTACCAAGTCGGACTACCGCAGGATCGTCTGGCAGTAGGCGACTGGGACTGCGACGGTCGAGCTACAGCACTCCTGCTGCGACCATCCACCGGAGAGCTCTTCGAGTTCTCTGCCTGGGCACTACCGGGAGAGACCGCTCAAAGCCAGCTGGTCTCTACCATCGCGCAAGCAGCTGACCTAGCCGGCGTGCGAATCACTGACTCGACTACAGCCGGCAAAATATCGTGTGACCGAGCCCTGGTTGCACTCCTCGACGGGTCTCAGGTGGACCCATTTCTTCAGCCAGCAAAGGCCAAACCATGAACGTCAAAACCCCTCTCAGAGCGCTGGGCAACACGAGACGTCCCGATGCGAATAACAGGACTCAGCCGACCCCTTATGGCAACTCTCTCGGGCCGGGCACAAGAACTAATAGGCAGATGAAGCCGCCTTCTCGGCTCTCTAGGCTGATGATCTGGGCACTCTGGACTGGCGCTTTGGCCGCCGCCCTTGCCTTTCTCATTCGCAGCGGAGGATTCTTTGCATCGACACCACCATTGCAATCAGGAAGCGAATTCCGCAATTGGTTCTTGCAGCGTGACCCGCTTGATGTGGCGGCCTCGGCGGGACGTCTCATTGCGATTCTGTTCTTGGGCTACCTACTGGTCGTGAGCGGCATCCAAGCCTTTGCATTGCGAGGCCACCGCCAGCACGCCCAATCGCTTGCCGTCCGCCTAGCTCCAAGGTTCCTGCTGTTCTTCACCGCAGGCCTGATGGCTTCCACTTCGACGGCCTTTGCGGCAACAGCAGCGTATGCAGCAGCGCCCGATCACCCCGAACCGTCAGCACCCCCCACGATGCAGGTGGTTGAGACTGCGACGCCCTTCGTTGATCTGCAACCCGTCAATCCATCACAAGCAAGAACATCCCTCCCCTGGGCATCCGCCTCATCCTCTGGGCCTGCTGCAGGTGCATCGCAGAACTCAGAACCACCGCCGACAGCAGCCCCAAGTCCAGCGCCAGCACCGGACTTGGCCGCGGCAACAGACCCGACCCCTGCGCCAAAAGCCCTCCCGTCAGGTGCCCCAACGATGAGCGCGCAAGTGCCCCCATCTGGTCAGCCGGGCCAGCAGAGCCAGCACGGCCAGCACGGCCAGCAGAGTCAACTACTAGGACTCCCTCGCTTGGGGGCTTCCGCAACTCCCTCAGCGCAGCCACCCGATCCTCGCACCCAACCAGAAACAGCCCTGCCAACAACCGCCACACCAGCAACAGGCACACCAGCAACAGGCACACCAGCACCAGGCACACCAGCAACAGACACACCAGAAACAGCCCAACGGACCGTTCCCTACACCGTGGTACCTGGCGACCACTTCTGGGGTATCTCGGAACAGGTGCTCAGGATGCGCCTTGGCTCTGAACCAACCGCATCGGAGATTGCGCAGTACTCGGCACAACTCATAGCAAACAATCGAGACGCCCTGACTGACACAGAGAACCCCGGGCTCATCCTGGTTGGTCAGGTATTTCAACTGCCCTGATCAGGCCGAAAGCCAACAGCGTCGCCGGCAGTTTGCCGAACTGCCTCAACCCAGACGAAGACCCATCTCGTCAAGGCGAAGATCAGCCGTCACTTCGCTCACTCCGAGAATGCAGGCAATTGCCTTGATGTCATCTCTGCGAATGGTCAACACTCTGCCGTTGAAGTCTTGGCGCTGAACCTGAATCATGCGCAGGTACCTCGACAACATCTGAGACTCGGTATCGTTCATTTGCTCAAGGCGGGTCAGGTCAATTTTGGCTCCCCCGTTATCTGCAATGCGGCGAAGGGCCTCGTCTTCTTCACTCTCACCCTCAACCGAAGGCAAGAGTTGATCCACGGGTACCTTGTAGAACTGGGCCAGACGCTGCAGGCGCGGCACCGAAATGGCGCGCTCTCCTCGCTCATAGGCTCCAAGCACACTGGCCTTGAACTCCTGAGCAGAGACTGCCTCTACCTCTTGGAGTGATAACCGCTTCTGGCGACGAATGTGCCGAAGGCGCTCGCCAACGGCCTTGCCGTATGCCTCACCACTTGGGTCCTCACCGATACCGTCTTCGTTCAACATCTGATCTCCCACCTGAATCGGGTTCTGTTGCTTCGCCCATCGCCACGCCGCCGACTGGACTTCTCACTAGTCACTACTCACTGCTCACTACATGAACGGTCAGTTTTGACTGCTCACTCTGCGTCATAATCGCTCGGTGCCAAAGCGTAAAGCCTGACAATAAACCGCGCAGAGTGATTATCTCAGATTTTCGGTAGCAATGCCAGCACGGAGGGCGGTGAGGAGAACGCCAGCAGTAATTGCAGCAGTCTCTGCTCTCAGCACATGTTCGCCAAGACTCACGCAGGTGGCACCCTCAGACTCGGCCGAATCCCAGCCACCCTCCGGGCCAACTAAGACAATACGATCGGCACGCTTCAACGCAGAACCGCCCATGTTTGCCAGAACTGCCCCGCTGTTGCGAACCTGCTCAAAGCTTGCAAGTCGCTGTGCGCGTCCGGGCGGAGTCGAGTCTCCTGCAGACCCACCGACAGCAGCCCCACCTGCTGCTGCAGCCCCACCCGCTGCAGACCCACCCATGGCAAACCCAACTTCTGGAAGCCACAGCCTTCGACTCTGAGCGCAGGACTCTCGGGCAACCCGCCGCAATCGCTCGAGCTGCTTGGCAGTTTTCTCCTCATCCCAGCGCACTACTGATCGCTGGGCCATAAAGGGCCAGATTCTGTCCACCCCAAGCTCGGTCAGTTTTTGCACAATCAACTCGGGCCGCTCCCCTTTGACCACAGCAAACCCCACGGTCACCGGATACTCGGGAGCTAGTTCTTGATGCTGCTCGCCAAGCGCCTCTAGGCCCTGGCCTGCCAAAAACGCGCAAGACCGCCAGCCACCCGTGCCGTTGGTAACGCACACCTCCTCGCCCGCCCGAAGCCGAAGTACCCGCTGCAGATGATGCAGATCATCGGGTTCAAGCTCGGGGGAATCTAGGTTGCTCACCAGAACCTGCGCAGCGGCAGATCTCCACGGAGTGAGCCCTGCCAAAGACTCCACGTTCAGCCTTAGTTCTTAAACGCGGTCTTGAACCGACTAAAGAAACCCTCATCAGCAGCAGCTACCTCTTCACCGCGTACCTCGGCAAAGCGGCGAAGCAGGTCTTCTTCTTCAAGTTCAAGCTTGCGTGGAATCTCTACTCCGACTCGAACCAACAGGTCCCCTCGCCCATTCCCATGCAGGCGGGGCACGCCCCGACCCTTCATCTTGAAGACTTTGCCGACTTGAGTTCCGCGAGGAACAACAAGTTCTTCTTCCCCATCAAGGGTTTCGAGCGCGATATTTGCCCCAAGGGTCGCCTGCACCATCGAGATGTCTAACTCCTCGACAAGGTCATCGCCGTGACGTACAAAACGCTCATGCGGCTTAACACGCAAGCGCACATACAAGTCGCCTGCTGAACCGCCGCGCATGCCAACAGCGCCGCGCCCAGTTAGTCGCAACGTTGAACCCTCGTCCACTCCCGCAGGCACGTCCACCGTGTAGGTCTTTTCTTCGATGAGACGACCCGCGCCGCTGCAGACCTGACAAGGAGATGCAATGACTTGGCCTTGACCACCACATCGGCGACATACCGAAGCCGACACAATCTGCCCGAGCACAGTCTGACGCACAATGCGCACTTCGCCGCTTCCGCCGCAATCGCCGCACTGCGCTGCCGAACTGCCTGGCTCGGCACCAGTGGAATTGCACTCCTCGCACGAGACAGCGGTTCGCACGGTCACATCACATTGACAGCCGAACACTGCGTCAGTGAATTCAAGAACTGTCTGCACATCTAGGTCTTCACCTGGTGGCGGTCCTGCTGGGCCGCGGCTCCGGCCACCTCCCCCACCAAAGGGGTTATTCCCCCCAAAGAACGAGTCGAACAGGTCGCCTAAGCCGCCAGCGCCACTGCCAAACGGGTCAGACATGTCGAACCCGTTTGAACTTCCGTAGCGGTCATAGCGATCTCGTTTAGCGGGATCGGACAGGACCTCATATGCGGCCGACAGTTCCTTGAAGCGCGTTTCTGCGTCGGGATCGTCGGGGTTGGCATCAGGATGAGACTCCCGAGCCAGACTGCGATAAGACTTCTTGATCTCTTCGGGGGTGGCATCGCGACCCACTCCAAGAATTTCGTATAGATCTGCCACGTTCAGCCTTCGGTCAGTAGACGACTCAACCGCTGACTCACCAACGCAACGGCCGAGAGGGTCTCGGGGTAATTCATTCGAGTAGGGCCAAGTACTGCAATGGCCCCAACAGATTCTCCGCCCACTTGGTAGGGGGCGACCACTAGTGAACAGTCAGCTAGCGGGGCGACGCCACTCTCGGAGCCAATCGACACAGCCAAGCCGCCGTCAACGAGTTCCTTGAGCAAACTCACCACCACAAACTGCTGTTCCAGAATTCCGAGCACGGCCTCAATTGTTTCGCGAGCATCAAAGGACCCCGCTATTCGTGAACGACCATCTACAAACATGTGCTGGCCCTCTGCCTCGGCAGCTTCTCGCAGCGCACTCACTGCAGCAGTCGCTAGGACTAGGCCTTCTTGTTGCGGCGCGGCGAGTGTGGGAGTCGGTGCCTGCAACGAGGATCCAACCATGCGGTCATTGACCAACGCATGGGCTGCGCTGAGTTCTGAGGGAGTTACGTCTTGGTCTAACTCCATCGTGCGTTTCACGATGGCACCGTTACTCATAACCATCACTGCCAAAATGGTGCGTGGAGACAAATCCACCAACTGCACTGACCGAACGGTCGAGACCTCGTTGGCTTCTCCCACGACCACGGCAGCCGTTCCGGTCACATCTGAGAGTAAGCGGCTAGTTTCAGCGAGCATCTGCTCAAGCTCACCATGAGTCGTGGCAAAGAAATCGCGCACCAATCGAACGTTGGTCGGGCTCAAGGACTCGGTTCCGGTCAGGGTGTCAACAAAGAACCGGTACCCCTTCTCGGTCGGGATTCTTCCAGCGCTGGTATGTGGCTGAACCAGATAGCCCTCACGCTCGAGCTGAGTCATGTCATTGCGAACCGTCGCCGAAGACACCGCAACCTCAGTCCGAGCAGACACCGTTGACGAACCCACTGGTTGGGCAGTCTCGATGTACTGCTGAACCACGGCACGCAGGATTGCGGACTTTCGGTCGTCGAGCATTGGCAGTCAGTCTACGCGAGTGCCAGCACCGAACCGAGATCGGGGGCAGTCAGTCGTCTAACTGCAACGCAGAAGTGAAAGCCTCGGAGGGAACCTCGACTCGTCCGAGGCTCTTCATCCGCTTCTTGCCCTTCTTTTGCTTCTCGAGCAGCTTGCGCTTTCGAGAAACATCTCCGCCATACAACTTGGCCGTGACATCTTTGCGATAGGCCTTGATGGTCTGGCGACTCAGAATTTTGGAACCAATGGCTGCTTGGATCGGCACATCGAACTGCTGACGAGGAATGAGCTCCTTGAGCTTGTCAGCCATCTTCTTGCCGTAGTCATAGGACTTTGAGCGGTGAATGATCGAGCTAAATGCGTCGATAGGTTCGCCTGCAATCAGAATGTCAACCTTGACAAGGTCTCCTGGTTCATAACCAATTGGCTCATAATCCAAGCTGGCATAACCCTGGGAGCGGCTTTTCATCTGATCGAAGAAGTCAGTAACAACCTCACCGAGCGGCATTCGGTACTGAATCTCGAGACGCTCCGGCGAGAGGTATTCCATCTTCACCATCTCACCACGACGGGTCTGGCAGAGATCCATAATCGTTCCCGTAAAGGCCGAAGGCGTAATGACGGTCACCCTCAGATACGGCTCAAGCACCTTCTGAATCGAGGACGGGTCGGGCAGATCCGCGGGGTTGTCGATTGCAATCTCTTGGCCATCTGTGCGGAGCACTCGATACTCAACAGAGGGCGCTGTGGCAATCAGATTCAGGTCGTATTCACGCTCAAGGCGTTCGCGCACAATCTCCATATGCAACAAGCCAAGGAACCCGCAACGGAACCCAAAGCCAAGAGCACCAGAAGTTTCTGGCTCGTAGGTAAAGGAACTGTCATTCAGCCGCAGCTTCTCTAGGGATTCGCGCAAGTCCTCAAACTCATCCCCCTCAACTGGGTAGAGCCCACAAAACACCATCGGCTTGGGGTCCTGATAGCCCTCTAGCGGCGCTGCAGCCTGCCGCGAAGCCTCGGTCACGGTCTCGCCGGAGCGAGCCTCTCCAACGTCTTTGATGCCTGCAATCAGATAGCCAACCTCACCAGGGCCAAGTTCAGGAACTGGATCATTATCGGGAGTGCGCACTCCCACCTCTAGTGCTTCATAGGTTGAACCCGCCTGCATAAAACGAAGCTTTGCGTGGGTCTTGAGGCGGCCGTTCATCACTCGGATCGAACTGACCACGCCGCGGTATTGGTCAAAGTGCGAGTCGAAGATCAGTCCTTGGAGTGGCGCATCAGCATCACCAACAGGTGCAGGGATGCGATCAACTACTGCGTCGAGCAGT
The DNA here is from genome assembly GCA_947473395.1 of Actinomycetota bacterium. GTDB lineage: Bacteria > Actinomycetota > Acidimicrobiia > Acidimicrobiales > Microtrichaceae > IMCC26207. The sequence goes on from CANJEC010000015.1 coordinate 20,810, forward strand.
TCCTTCACTCCTTCTCCGGTCTTTGCCGAGATGCGCAGAATCTCATCGGCGGGAATCCCCAAGACCTGCTCGATCTCTGCTGCATACGTGTCAGGGTCTGCAGCGGGCAGATCAATCTTGTTGAGCACTGCCACGATTTCAAGGTCGTTTTCTAGGGCGAGATAACAGTTGGCCAACGTTTGTGCCTCGATCCCCTGTGAGGCGTCCACCACCAGAATGACTCCCTCGCAGGCCGCTAAGGAACGAGAAACCTCGTAGCCAAAGTCCACGTGACCAGGTGTGTCGATCAGGTTGATGACATGGCCGCCATGCTCGAGACGTACTGACTGCAGCTTGATCGTGATGCCGCGCTCACGCTCAATGTCCATGGAATCTAGGTACTGGGCGCGCATGTCTCTGGGGTCTACTGCGCCACAAATCTCGAGCATGCGATCAGCCAGCGTGGACTTGCCATGATCGATATGAGCGATGATCGAGATGTTTCGGAGGCGGGGAAGATCAGTCACGGTCTGTCTATTCTGGCCGCGTCTGAGCCCATGTTCTGCATCCCAGCGCGAGTTTCCTTCTCGCGAAGATGACTCCGGCGCTTCAGGTGGCTATCCTCTACAGGTTCCCGAATGGCTGGTTCAGCCGTCCACTTGGGACTGCAGCAGAACCGAAGTTGCAGGTACACCTTCACTAGAGAATCGAATAGAGACAGCCCCTCATGGCGAACATCAAAAGCCAGATCAAACGTAACCGCACCAATGAACTAGCGCGTGAGCGCAATAAGGCCGTTCGCTCCGAGGTCAAGACTCGCGTCA
>CANJEC010000016.1 GCA_947473395.1 Actinomycetota bacterium
CAACACGGCAAAGACCGAGCGGTCCCTTGCGCTCATCCCATGCCCGCACTGCGGCGGTCACGCAACCAAAGTGGTCCGCACCCCAGAAACAACCGAATGTCTGCTCTGCCCCGACTGTATGAGAATGCCAAACCCCGACTCACCAATTTTCCCCGAGTGCTACCTCGACCTACCCTAAGCGGGGGAGTCGGAGGCACAGGGAGCTGCCTGTGGGGGCTGTGGCCTCAGCCGATGGCTCTGCGAAACATAAGTTGCGGAACAGTCACGTTGTTACCCCAATTTGTGTAACAGAAGTCGATTTGTCCAACCGGCTCCCAGCCCGCATAGCCCAAGCTGGCGATGTGTTGTTGGAGGTTAGCGACACCGCCCTCATTCTGTGCATAAAGGTCTATGTAAGTGAATTCCCATCCCATTCGCCCGAGAGTAGGCGGGCAGGTTGATCGGTGCCTCGAATAGTGAATGGCGGGTACTCGGAGAGTTGGTTAATGCGCACAGGGTGTCCGTTGTGAAATCTTTGGAATGGGTAGCTGGAGCTTCCTTATCGCTGCCCAACGGCGGCCGGGAGGAACTGTTCGAAGATCCTGTCTGCGGCGACGCATATCGGGTGGCCGTCAGCTAACTTCCCCAACCCACCAAAGTAGGTACCCAATTATGAAGCACATTCCAATAGCGCCGCCTACGAACCCAGTTACTACTCTCCCCATCCCATGCTTCTTGGGGTTTTTGGCTATCTCCCGGCGACCTAACTCAGCGCAAAGAATCGAGAATGGCGCAAGTGGAATAATTATCCAAGAGACAAGGCCGAGGTAGCCCGCCGCAATTGCCCAGCCGGAACGTCCGACAGGTACCACCATCCGCAGTGCCCGGTCACCGGTGTCGCTTTGAACCGCAGTTGGGTAAGCCTGGGCCATTGAAGGTTGAGGCGGGTACCACTGCCCATCAGATGCGAGCCAGTAGCCCGGCCCGGGTGAACCAGTGGACGGCGGTGGTGGTGGTGGTGGAGGTGGAGGTGGCGCCACATAGTCGGGATGCTGCTCTGGTGAGTACCAGCGCCCATCGACCGCCTTCCACCAACCTTCTCCTTGCGGTACCTCTGACACAAAGATCCCCTTCCGTGGTCTTCACACGTGCCTAGCCTCTTTCAAACCTACTGCGACCCGAGAGCTAGTAGCTCTCCTGATGCTCGACGGCCGTCTGCGATAGATCGAGACTTGCTCTTCGAGCCTGCTAGCGGAAGCCGACTCAGCTCATCAGACAACACCTCGGCGAACGTTCTCGCTTTGGCGCCACTCGAGCGCTTCTGGTTCCTCGTTGAATGAGAGAAGCGCAGCTGAATCAAACTGTTGAAGCATGTCTCGGACTTGAGCCGGTGTCGCGTAGAAGAACTCGCGCCGCTGATTCACAATGTTGACCTTTTGAGCCTCGAACGCCTGATGCAGCGAGGTCTCTAGCCCGATGGCATCTTCTGAGAAGATCAAAGCGTGCGTGTCGTATAGGAACGGGACTGACGCGTCGCCGAGTTCACGAATCCGGTCGTGTGGTTCGAGTCGGCGGGTCATGCCGATCTTCACAATGTTGTTCCCAAACGAGCCAACATTTGAAATCACATAGACATAGCCGGCACGCGTGTTTGCTGATCTGCGTCCAACGTCGTCCATTGCAGCTGTGATCTCAGCGAGTTGTGCTTCGGCTTCGGCTTCGGCTATGGCGGCGGCGTCTCCGTTTGCTCGCATTGCTTCGAGGTCGGCGATGTAGTGACTCTGCTCTTTCTCGAGCTTCTCTCGTTCGCGGGCGAGTTCGCGCTGGGCTTGTTCCTCCTCGCGGATCCGCACGCGTTCCTCCCGTGCGCGATCTTTCTCCGTGTCTACCATCGTCAGGTAGTCGGCTGTGAGTTCGAGTTCGGCGATACGCAGAGAAAGGCGAAGCGGTTGCCGAAAACCTTGGCGGTCTCATGCAGCGGAACCGCACACCTGTCTTCGATCCCACGATGGGCCAAGACGGTGATACATCGCAATCCGGAGCGAAGCAGTTTTCAGACCGTGCTTGACCCTTTAGGGGCTCGTACGGTGCTACTGATAGAAGCGGTCAACGAGGGCTTCGAAACATAAGCCGGGCAGTCCCCATGATTGAGCCTTGCCGTCCTCCGATGTGGTCAGTTCGTTGGAGACGTCGCGGTCGTAGCGGAGTCGAAGGCTGAGACCCTCGACGAGGGATCCAAGGGCGACAGCAAGCTGGTAGCTGGTAAGGCCGGGACGGAGAGAAATGCCGAGCCGGGTCAGCGAGTTGTCACACTGCTCGCCTAGCCGGGTGGTGCTGCGAAGGTAGCCGTCTTCGATGACCTCGCCGATCCGGAAGTCGTCACGAAGTTCGGGCGTCGACGCGATGGACCCCCATGCCCCGACCCAGATTTGCCAGTGTGCGGAATCGAGTACGGCGTTTACCAGGCCATCAGCTGCGAGCTTGCAGAACCTGCGTTTTGCCGCCGCGGGATCCTCTCCCATGTCTGCCTCGTCAATACTCTCAAATGCACGCTGGAGGGCTCGGTCGATCTCGCCGAGGTCACGCTCGGCGAGGACTGCGGTGAGCACCTCGAGCTGGAAATCGCGTTGATCAGTCCAAATTCGCTCGTAGACAGACCCCGGGGTGATGCGGACCCCAGAGCGTTCCTCGAGCTGGTCGCACACATCCTTCAGGCGAATTTCGGCCGTGCCCTTAAGGCCCTGTGCCAGCAGCTGCCGCGTGCCCTCCTCGAGCAGTAGTGCCTTGGTGTTCGCTCGTGTCCGACGTTCAGCCATTAGCCCACTGTAAGGCGAACATCAGACGTTGCGAAAGTTATTTGCGAAAGTTCTTGACAACCTTCACAGTCGGTGCAATATTTCTTCGCAAATACTAATTGCATCTGTCGCTGAGGTGGCGGTGCAGAAAGAGGGAAATCCTATGAAAAAGCCCACCATCGGCAATAAAGGCGATTGGAACTTCACCCCTGAGCCCGGCGCGCATCTCTATGTGCGCCGTCGATTGGGTTACACCCATCACGGAATCGCCGTCTCCGCAACCAGCGTCATCCACTTCAATGGCGAGCCTGGCAGCAAGTCCGGCGCCTCGATTCGACGGTGCACCTTCGAGGAGTTCGCCGACGGCGGGAAGGTCAAGGTCCGCGAGTACGGCGAGCGACTCAATCCCGAAGAGACAATTGCGCTTGCTGAGTCGAAACTCGGGACGTCCGGCTACGACCTCTTCCATGACAACTGCGAGCACTTCGCTCGCTGGTGCGTCTCTGGCCAAGAGCGCAGCCAGCAAGTCGATAGCGCCACAGCGACAGGCCTAGCAGCCTGCACTAGTGCCGTCGGTGCCGCCGGTAGCGCCTACGCCGTGTCGGCTGTCGGATTCACCGGGACCAGTGGAGCTGGCATCTTGTCTGGCCTCGCCGGCATCGGGTTCGGTGGGGTCACCGGGGGACTCGTCACCCTTGCTGCGCTCCCGGCAGTGACAGCAGTTGGCGTGATGCACGTTGGGCTGCGCGACCACGAGGACCTACCCCCCAGCGACCGCAAGGCTCGTGGTGATGGTCGCCGAGCAACAGTCGCAGCAGCTGCTGCAACGACAGCTGCGGTAGTTCCGACGGTATCAATGTTGGGAACGGCGGGCCTTAGTGGGGCCGGACTCGCATCAGGGCTCGCAACCGCCGGCAGCATCGCAGGGGGCGGGATGCTGGCAGGGAGCGTTCTGCTAGCTACAGCGCCAGCAGCCGCAGCCTGCGGCGTCGGTCTCGGCACATACATGATCGCCAAGAAAATTAGGCGCACCAAAACTCCGAAGCCCGAAGCAGCGGTCGTCTGACGCGCAGTACCTCAAGCCGCTTCACTCGATAGCGGGCCAAAGCCTCTGAGGACGGTCGAACTACCACTGGGCTTGGCCTAAGAGTCCGTGAGGCCAATGACGGGAGCACCCGGGCTACGCCGTCGCTATCAGGGAGTGAGCAATTCCATAAATCACTCTCGCCTGCGCTTGGCTTGGCAGACGTCGTGAGTCTTGTGGATGGGCAGCGCAATTATTCAGATGCATCGGTAGCGAGAATCTGCGAGAGTTTCATTCGGGTGTCATCGCACCGAGATCAGTGGTGCAAAAGGGAGAACGAGATGTCTGAGGATGGTTGGCACGACGACCCGTATGGTCGAACTACAAAGCGCTATTTCGATGGTGCGCAGTGGACTGAGCACGTGGTGAGTGCCGGCGTTCAAACAACTGACCCTCTGCCTGGTCACGCACAAGTGCTACCTGCCGTCGACAACCCAAGCCAGCACGCAAATCTCGGGCGAAGCCGGCCGCTAGCCGGTACCGCTTTACGGGCCCCTGCAGTCGACAACCAAAGCCAGCACGCAATTCTCGGTCCATCACCCGCTGCGCCTCCACCGCCGCACGCAGCAGCAGGCGTACCCCATCCAGAGGCCACTCAGAAGGCTGAGATCCTGAGGTGGGAGTACCTAGTCGACACATTTACGATCTCAGAGCGAATCGGAAAGAAATCCCAGAATAATGAGATGGATCAGTTTCGCTCCGCTCTGAACACCGCTGGGCGTGACGGATGGGAGATGATCAGCTATGAAGCAGTGCCTCTCATCGGGCCGATTTCTGGCCAAGTCAAGTCGTATGCCTACCTTTGTTTCTTCAAGCGTCCAATTGCCTAGTAGCAGGGCAAACCACTTCGTAGCCCATCGATGTCTGGCCCTAGCGAGGAAACATGGACTTGCAAGTTAGCGTCACGAAAGCACTGATGGGCAGCTCGGGCAAGAGCGCCAAGGAGCTTGTGCATGACCTGAAACTGCAGGGACTATCGGCAACGAAGAGTGAGATCAACTCCTTCCTCTACAGCAACAAGGACTTGTTTGCTGTTGATGGCCAGTCACCACCGCTCTGGCGGTTAAGTGGAAACGTCATGAATCGGACGAGTGGAGAAAGTTCCGCGCCCAGAGTTCGCAGAACGCCAACTATTAAAAGGGCTCAAGAGTTAAAGCCCGCTCAGCCGCCGGTGAAGCTCTATCGCTGGCAGGAGCAGGCACTAGCTGCATGGACACAACAAGGAAAGTGTGGTGTGGTCGAAGCGGTCACCGGCACAGGAAAGACTCGGGTGGGCATGACGGCGGTGACTCGAGCCCTAGGGGCAGGGGAGCAAGCTCTCGTTCTGGTTCCGACAAAGGAGCTGCTCTACCAATGGAAATCCGAACTCGAGAAGCTGATTCCTACGTCAACTATCGGACTTCTCGGTGATGGCAAGACAGGCTCATTCGCAAAGGTGGATGTGCTCGTTGCAATTGTTAACTCGGCACGAGACCCAGTGAAGACAAAACCACGCCGAAAGGCACTTCTCGTTGCGGACGAATGTCATCGGTATGCGTCAACCCAGAACGCAAAAGCGCTATCTGAGGCCTTTTATTCTCGGCTCGGACTAACTGCTACCTATGTGAGCGATGAGTCAGAAGGGTTCCCTCTTCTCGCCGACTATTTCGGCCAGGTGTGTTTCCAGATGGGCTATGAACAGGCAATCAGGGATGAAGTCACGGCGCACTTCAAGGTTGCTCTAGTTGGAGTTCAGTTCGGAGGCGAGCAAGAAGCTGAAGAGTACGAAGAGGCTGCGAATACGGCCAATGGCTCGCGCTACTGGCTGATCTCGAACGGGTGGGCGGCTAAGGAACCGTTTGGCAGTTATATGAAACAAGTTGTTGCGCTCTCCAACAACAAACCTGAGTTCAGAGGCAAGGGTGATCCGGGCTTGGCTGTCAAGAAGTCTTGGAACTACTTGAGCGCATTCGCGAAGCAACGCAAGCTGCTAGCGGAGTCAGGCTCCAAGATTGCTGCCATCAGCGAGATGTCGGAGGCTTTTCGCTCAGCCGACCGTTCCATTGTTTTTACTGAATCCATCGATGCAGCGGAAAGTGTGGCGGAAGAGCTAGTGGCATGCGGATTGACGGCAAGTACCGTTCATGCGGGTCAGAAAGCGGCTGAGCGTGCGGCTGTGTTGGAGAGCTTTCGTTCCGGGGACTTGAAGGTGATCGTTGCACCGAGAGTCTTAGACGAGGGGGTTGATGTTCCAGCAGCTGACCTGGCAGTAATTGTGGCCACGAGCAAGACGCGCCGGCAGATGGTTCAACGCATGGGTCGCGTCTTACGCAGAAAGGCAGACGGCCGAGTCGCGCGCTTCGCAGTTCTGTTTATCGAGGGTACAACTGAGGACCCAGATGGCGGGGCTCATGCAGAGTTCCTGAGCGAGATGACCGACTTTGCAGAAGAGGTAGAACGATTCCCTTGGGATTCCTCGGACTGGCACGAGGTTGTTGCTTTCCTGAACGATTTTAGAAGCGTCGGCCCTCAGCCTGATGCGCGATAGGGGGTTAGTGAGTCCAGTTCGGACGCGATCTAAGAGATCTCGATAATCAGTTGACCTTGGCATCTCGTTCCATCAGGCTTCAGTCCGTTTCGACTCACGTGATATTTCAAGTTCAAGCGGTTTCACCTACTCCCAGTCAACGACATCACTTTGCATTTCGTAGGCAAAGAAGGGTGAGTCGTTTGCTTGCATGGGGGACCAAATGCGCCCTTGTAGAGGGCGTCAGCGAAAGGGAGAATCAGTGATCAAAAATCCACACTACGAGAACATGATCTGGAACCCACTCATTGAGTACTCGCTCGGCGAGGACACTGACGGAGGCCCAGTGGCGATCCTGTCCTGCATAGGAGAGGGCGGCGAAACAGTCACTCTCTGCATCCCAAATAAGGATTATCTCGCCGGGGTAGTTGAGGTGCTCATGTATGGAGTTGTAGACATGGAAACGATGGAACTGAAGGGCTTTGCTGCCGCTTCGGAGATCGCTGACAGTAGGTCAATTGAGCAAGCTCGTGCCGCCCCAGACGACCTAGCTGGGCTCGATTGGGGTTCAGGTACGGATGAACCATCAGAGGAATAGCTAGCGCTCAAACGGGCCTCGGTATGACTCGGAGGGCTCGGGCGACTCGAACTTTTATGCGGCAGTCTGGTAGTGGTTGATCACTTCGCGGATCACCGCAGAGGGCCCACCCCAGACCTTGAGACGTCGGTCCGAAATATCATCGATTGTATTCAGTGCAAATGTGGAGTCGTGCTTCATCTCACGAGTCATTTCAACTACAAGGCTAGCGCCCACACAGGTCTGGCGAATCTGACTTGTGTCCAAGTGGGTTTCATAAGACGGTGGTATCTCTTTTACTTTGGCGCCCAGAAGCTTGAGGCGATCCTTGATTCGGAGGCGGCCAAGTTTTTGCCCGCCGACTATCACGATCGTTGTGCCAGTCAGGTCTGGTTCCTCAGCGCGAACCGGCTCATCAGTTTGGACGGTTCCCCCGTCAGAATCGTCGCGACGGGGAATCGGAGGTGAGGGTCTGCTCTCTAGCCCCCCAAGCTTCTCTACGACCCGACGCTGTTCGAGTGCTTGCTCGATGAGTTCTGGCTTCACCCTCCCTGCCTCGACTTCAATGAGGTGGTCGAGTAATTCTGCTGTTTGCTGAAGCTCCCGAACGATCTCGCACTGCTCGAGAAGTGAGACGATAGCTAGCCTGTGTTCAAACCTGTACTCATCGTCGAACACTGTTCGCTCGACGAGGTCGAAAGCGGTCGTGGCCTGATTGCGAGCCAGATACAGATCGATGACCATTGCTGTTCGCTCCGGGTCACGATCACCCATTTTCGTCATCTGGGCTTCCAAGTAAGTTAATGCTCCAATCCACTGCCCCGGCATTTTCGTGGGCTTTATGTCGGAGAGGCGATCGACTGCCAAATCCCAGATCTCGTTAAGCATGGCGGTATCGGTCTCAAACACGGCGCAGTCTCCGATGAGGACCGCGTCATCTGATCTCAGTTCGCATCCCTCTTGAATCGCTTGTTTCGCATAGCGCAGCGCTGCCTTTGGATCGTTGGCCTGCCACGCAATGCGGGCACCGCACAGAAGTAGACGGGGGTCCTGGGTGTCACCGTCTAGTGCATTTGAGACCAAAGGGTAGGCCCACTGAGCAAGGTCTGAACTCTCTTCGAAGCTGTCGCCTAGTGCTAACAGCAGCGGCTTGCACAGATCGAGGGGAAGAGTTTCCGGGTCAATCAATTCCCGCGCACGTGAAAACCTGTCGCTCTGGCTGAGCCCTTTGGCCCGCGCAATTCGAACTCCGACGCGCTGCCTTTGAGAGGAGTCGAGTCGAGCAAGGTTAGATGCGAGCCAATCATCGAGATCCGACACATCGGCTGTTCCCAGTTCCATGCTCTTGAGAATCTGGCCGACTTGGGTGGTGACCTCGGGCGCAGCTGGGGAGCGGGCCGGCAATCCCTCGGAAGCTGTCGCAACTAGCGCGGGAACTGCTGGGAGGTATCGCAGGACGGTTGATTCAGGCTCGTAGACGGCGAGTTCGTTTAACGATGCCGCCTCTAATTCGAGTCGCTGAGCGCTCGGCAGAGCCCGGACGAAGGCTTCGTCATTGGTGGCTCGCCCAACAACGATCCGCAAGCTCTCGCGTGATGTTCCGCGTGAACTCATGAGCTTGCGTGCGCCTCTGAAGGCCACTTCGCCGTCAGTGCTGCACTGGTAAACGTCGACGGGGGACTCGCGTTCTTTCGCTTCAGAAGCGGCAGTTATGAACTCCTGCTTGCGACCGGGTGGGAGTTCGAGTGTGGCGACGATCTCTCCGGCGATCTCGGTGACATCCTCGGTCACCGTGATCACTGTCAGAACCCCAGCATGAATAGCAATCGGCTCGGTCGGTGGCTCGCGTCTTTCTTTCCGCGGAACAGGAGCAGCCCTTTGGCGGACCCGGGGAGGCGGCCGCTTGCTAGTAGCGGGTTTTACGTAGACGGCATCAGATTTGGGGGTGGCAGCCCAGAGGCCGTCGGGCTGCTGCTGAAAGAGTGTCGGGTGTTCGGAGAGCTCCGCCATGATTCGGTCAGGTGTGATGCCATCCACCGTCAGGCTTGCTATCGCTAGGAGCTGCTCAACGCTGCAGGGCCCGTTTGCTTCGAGGTACTTCTTTAGCTTGCTGCGCTTCAGTACGTTTCCTCGGGGGTCGACAATTTCTTGGCTCATTCGAGCCCCTCAGCTACCGCACGTGAGAATCCTTGACCGAAGGACTCATCCCAGATCCTCAGCATGTGCGGGATCTGTTTATCGCTTGGTCGCCGGCGGCGTTCGATCAGGTCGCCAGCTTTGAATGCCATTTTGCGATCAAACGGAGATCCTTCGTCCTCCTGTTTCATCCAGCGTGCCATCGCCTTCCAGAGTTCCCAGTCGCGCTGAAGTGGATTAGTGAACCACTCAGAATCCGGCTCTTCGATGTTGACGTCGAAATCGAGGTCTGCGCGCGTATCTGGGTTTAGTAAAACGTCACGCGCAGCCAAGATTGCCTCAGTGCGCAAAGTGGCCTCGGCCTGTGCATCACCGTCGAAGCCTCCGAACCCATCGGGGTGCCACGCTTTTGACTGGATCTTGAACGCCCGGCGAATCACCTCATCAGTGGCTTCTTGACCAACCTCTAATAACTCGTATTCGTTTCGCCTCTGCCATACGTAAGACATAACTCGTGCCTCCCTCTCATCCCTCTTCGAAATGTAGCGCAGGCCCGAAGTGAGATGCATGGTCGAATTTGTTGCCATGGCGGCAGTAGATCGGTTGGCACATCTCAGGTTTCCGCTGTCAGCCCGACGGAGGAATCTGACAGGTGATTCAAGGTTGGATGTAGGCAGACTCGTCATGACTTGAAAAGTCGGTTGACCTAATCGCAGGCATCAAGCACTATGCAGGCCAGAGGTGGATGAGATGAATGGGTTTAGCTGTGCCACAGCAATTTTGGGTTCTTGGCCCGCACTATGAGTGCACCTGTGCCTGGAGGAAAGGCTGAGAAGAACCGACGGGACGCTCGAAGATTCGGCATTACCGTCCCCGATCTCATCGCCCTGAAGAAAGAGATCCGCCGGATCCGGCTCCTGCAAACGGGCACTCCCGCCGCTAAACGAACTGCAGCTGCTCGGCAGTTGGGGATCTCGTCCGCAGCACTTGGGGCACTTGAGCGGAACTTGACACACCCCGGTTCAGTAGACGAAACGGTAAAGGCCGCTGCCCGACGGGTCATCAGCTATCGCGGCATTGATAGCGGCCCAACGAAGAACGCAAAGGGCACCTCAAAAAGGCCAGCGGGTTCAAAGGCAGCTTCAGGTTCAACTGGCCAAGTAAACAGCCCTCTCACATCAGGACAGATGAGGCGGCTCAAACTCGATGCAGCGGTCTTTGTTACCAAGTGGGGAAGCTGCGTCCACACATTTCACGACTGTCATGGCATCCAGGGATTTCTGCCAGCGGGTGAGCCTGACCGAATCGTCTACCAGGTGACGCTGCGAGCCCCGCAGTGCGCCGGTCGCCGATTATGCCAAATCTGCTGCAACAATTGGGCCACCAGTTCACGCCTATACGGAGACAAGCTAATCAGCGACTTTCACGGTTCCGCCCCCCAAATCTGGCCTCCTCCTGGGCAGAAGGTCAAACCACCGCCACCACCACCGCCGCCGCCACCTGAACCACCCGACTCGGGGATTGCCAAACTCAACAAAATCCTCAAAGAAAAGGGTCAAAACGCCCCTCCTGTAGCGAGTCGTAGTGCGAAACGAAAGCCAAAATAGTCGCCTACGCGCACGCAAAGCTGCAGAAATCTCCTTGCAACACAACGGCGCACTCCGGCACCGGTGGAGCCAGCAACCACCTTGCAAACTCGTGCAAAGCTGCACTGTCGGGGGAGTAGAGTAACTTCGCACCGGAGAGGATTTCATGGAGGCGACTTCCCCGCGATGGCGGCAAGTAACACCCTCCCAGCATGCTTGGGAGGCCGAGGCGCTAGAGGCTTTGCGCGCACTCCTACCCGACGAGGATCCGTTCCGAGTCTGGACGAACTTCGAGTTCACCGACGGTGGCCGAATCCATGAAGCTGATGCGCTTGTTATCACGCCGAAGGGCGTGTATCTGATTGAGATCAAGTCTTGGTCAGGAAGGGTCAATGGCAATCAGGGGTCCTGGGTTCAACACCGTAACGACGGTTCGACTCAGACCTACGGCAACCCCGCACAGCTCAACACGACGAAGGTGCGAAGCCTTGCAAGCCTGATCCGCAACAACTGGATAGCAGCACCCGGTGCAGATCGTGCACCGTTCATCGGGTCGCTCGTTTGGTTCTCCAACCCCAACTTGCGGGTTGCAATTCAGCCTGAGTTGCGGTCTCAGGTAGCGATTGCAGATAACAACAAGGTTGCTACCAACATCCAAACGGTCACTCAGGCAATCTTGACGATTGGCGAGGAGCAAGTTCAGCGACGCAACTTCCAACGGGTCACCGCAGCGCAGGCAGCGCAGTTCGCGGCCACGATGGACCGGATTGGTTTCAAAGAATCCACGCGCACTCGCACTGCGGGTTCTTATGAGCTTCAACTCCCGGCATTCGCGGAGCGCGGTAGCACGCAAGACTTCTTAGCCAAGCACAAGATGCATGGATTGCCCGCAAGAGTCCGTATTTATTCCAACGTCATTGGGGCAACTCCGGAAGAGGCGAAGGCTCTCAAGGATGCCGCCACCCGAGAGTTCATGGCGACGCAGAACCTAGAGAGTAAGGGTGTCGTCAAAGCTCTTGACTCAGATCAGACCGAGTTTGGTCCAGCAGTGATCTTTGAGCATCACCCCAAAGCCATTCGGCTGGATCATTTCATGGCGGAACGCAATAGCGATCTCTCAGTGGACGATCGTTTGCGCATCATTGAGCAGCTAGCCGGGACCGTGAGAGAGATGCACCGCAGGGGCATTACCCACCGGATGCTCACACCCGAGTCCATCTGGCTTCGGCCAGGGTCTGGCTCGACCCCGGGTCAAGAGACTTGGGAGCCGCTTGTTTCGGACTTCTCGCTCGCCTCACGAGAGCAGACCGCCGCTACAACAGTTGCAACTTATACCCGGGTGGGTTCTCTGCCAGCTGTGCGCACCGGTGGAGTTGAAGTTGTCTTGGGTGACCCTGCGATGGAGACGTTTCTTGCTCCCGAGGTGTTCACTGGCCTCAACACAGACGGCGTGGCGCTCGACGTGTTCTCGCTTGGCACGCTTGCATACCTTCTCTTTAGCGGTAACCCTCCTGCTGAGAGCCGAGCCGAGTTGCGTACAGTCCTGAACGAAGGTGGCCTTTCGCTCACAGCGGTGGTACCTGGAATCGACCCGCAGATTGATGCTCTGGTCCGCGCATGCACTCTTCCCATTGTTTCTGACCGGCTCGCTGGAGCTGCGGCAGTCCTCGATGCGGTTTCGCTGATCCGATCCTCACTTGCTGGGAATGCAACCCCGGGTGAGGTCGACCCGCTTCTTGCAGGCGAAGGCGATCTGTTGGACGACAGGTTTGAGGTGAAACAACGGCTTGGCAAGGGCTCGACTGCAGTGGCGCTCTGGTGCACCGATCGGGCTCATGATCGAGAGGTTGTGCTCAAAGTAGCTTTGGGAGATACCAGCGACGAGGTCGTGGGGCAAGAGGCCGAGGCGCTTCGGACGCTTCGCAATCAACACCTAGTTGAGCTGTATGAGGAGTTGGTGCTGCTTGGGCGCCCAACCTTGGTGCTGTCCTTCGCTGGGCAGCAATCACTTGCCGGCTATCTTCGCTCCGAGGGAGCGGTCAGCACCGAGTTCCTCTTCCGGTGGGGCGGCGACCTGCTTGAGGCCGTTCGCTACTTGGAACGCTCTGGCGTCGCTCACCGTGACCTCAAGCCAGACAACTTGGGAATTATCGAGATGGGGCCGCGCAAAGAGTCGCATCTGGTCCTGTTTGATTTCTCACTTGCGGGTGCATCGGCGACTGATGTGGCAGCAGGTACTCCGCCCTACCTTGATCCCTTCTTGAACGATGAGGGCCGCGGGCAGTTCGACCTGGCTGCAGAGCGCTACGCCGTTGCAGTCACGATTCATGAGATGGCCACAGGAGAGACCCCCGTCTGGGGTGATGGTCAGACCGACCCTGCGTACCTTCCGCCAGACACCAAAGTCACGCTCCTCGTCGAGGGCATCGACAGTGAGGTGAGCGTTCCGCTTCTGGGCTTTCTTGCTCGAGCTCTCAGCCGTCGCCCGCAGGATCGCTTCGATACAGCTGACGACATGGCACGCGCTTGGCAAGAGGTATTTCAAGACTGGAACTCATCTGAGCCGGCGGAGCCTGAGCCGACCTCCGCCGCACGTCCCGCCGGACGAATTGAGTTGCCAGAGAATCTGACTCTTGAAGACCCGCTCACATCGTTGACCACTGCACGCAAGGTGCGCTCGGCGCTTCGCAGCGTTGGTGCAGAGACCGTGGGTCAGGTCGCTGCAATCGACCCCGTCGCGCTCAACCAGAAACGAGGGGTTTCTACCTCGACACGCAAAAAAGTTCTGCGCCTTCGAGCAGATATTTTGGAACGCTTCGCTGACGAGCTAAGTGCAGCGACTGTTGAAGCAACCACTGCAACTGACTCGGCAGATGTTGGAGCGGCGCCAACTTCTGACGGTGATGCTGCTCCCACTTCTAAACCCGGCACCGCCATCACTGGCCCCGAAACACAGCCGCCAGCGGGTCATCGGCTCCCACTACCTAGCCTGTTCCCCGACCTTGATCGCCTGGGAGTGTTGCTCGTTCCACCTCGCGGTCAGAGAGGCAAGGCCGGCAACGTGGCAGACACGGTCCGTGCACTGTTGGGCCTTGATGCAGTTTCAATAACTGATGACTGGCCCACCGTTGGTTTAGTTGCCCAGCGCATGGAACTCACCCCGGCTGCAGTCTCTGCCTCGTACCAAAAAGCACGCGCGCATTGGGCGGCTTCAGCCGATCTGGTGCAGGTTGCACCAGACCTGCTGATGTTGCTCTCCGAATTAGGCGGCGTAGCCGGTGTCGCTGAACTTGTGGACCCGCTGATCGAGCTTCGAGGTTCTGGTAACAGCGCAGAAGAGGCCAGACGCATCGCTCAGGCGGTCATTCGTGCAGTGGTCGAATCGACTTCGCCAGTAGCGGACAGTTTTTCGGTTCGCAGGTTTGGTCGCCGCACCATTGTTGCCGTGAACGGCCTTGCCGTTGCAGACGCCTACGGCCACACGCCAGAGTCACTCCAAAGCGGCATCAACCCAGAGCTGCTCCATCAGTTGTCAGGCTGTGATGGTGCAGCGCTGATGGACCTTGCAGTAGCTCTTGGTCGGAGGGCTGATGAACTTGTCGAGCCGCAGCTGGTTGTTCCTAGTAGTGATGCTGTACCTGCGTTGCGGTCTGTGCGCAGCACAACTGGGCAGAGCATTTCGGATGCACGCATCGTGCGTCTTGCTGCAGCGTCCTCGGACCATGCTGGTACCAATCCGGCATCAGACCTGATCCCACTAGGGATGAGCCCAGAGGCAGTGTTGCGCTGGTCGCGAACTTCGCTTGTTGGTGTCGAGCGGCTCAGCGTTGCTGATGTGCTGTCTCGGGTCCGCGCCCGCTTCCCGGGAACCGAGATTCCCTCACGTCCAGAGCTTGATCGCCTAGTAGAAGCTGCAGGCCTGCCTTTTGCATGGTCAGAGGAGCTTCAGTTGTACGTTTCGAACGCCGAGGGCCCTGGCGGAGTTGCACCCTTTACCAAGGTGCCGCAACGAGCAGGGACGAGGATGGGTACCACCGGGGTGACGTTGCCACCAGCTACTCCCGATGCCCCCGAAATCATTGAAGCGCTTGAGATCGACTTGCGACTCAATCACTCGCTGACCGAGGGCGGGTTCTTGGCACTTCGAGTACCCACCGACCGTCTTGCGGGAGCCCAACGTGGGCTAGCTCGCTTTCAGACAGCACACCCGCCGATGACCCATATCAACCTAGAAGAGCTGTTCCTGCGTCATCTTCGTTATGTTGCATCGGAGCGCGGAGTGGCTTGGGGCAATCTTGAGATGGCAGATGATCAGAGCGGCTCGAACTGGCAGAAGCTCTCTGTGGTGGCACATGAGGCAGTGGACGCAACCATCGCAGAGGTTGCCAGTAACGAGCGTGTGATTGCGTGGTTCCCAGGTGCTCTTGTTCGCCATGGGTCCTCTAGCGATATGGCACCGCTCGACTCGCTTCTCGCTGCTGCAACTTCTTCAGATTCGCCACTCAGGACCTTGTGGCTAGTGGTACTCGGCGGAAGCGTCCAAGCTCTGCCCACAGTTGACGGTACGCCCGTGCCGGTTTTGGCCGCGAGTCAGTGGCTAGATCTGACGGCTACCTGGCTAGAGAATGTTCACCGCGCAGGAGATTTAACAGCATGATTGTTTCAACCGAATTGCTAGCAACGCTGCAGCGGCAGTTGAAGGTTTTGGTTGGTGATCTGCAGGCTCGAGTTGAAGATGAGCCTGCCGTGGGTGATCCGTTGCGTGTTGAGTATCAGCGGGCATTTGATGCTGACCGGACCGCTTGGACGTTTTCTGAGTGGGCTGAGGATCGCTTGACTCAAGTTGCGGTTGGCTGGTTGCTGGCTTGTGTGTTTGTGCGGTTCTGTGAAGATAACCTTTTGTTGGATGCTGCGATGATTGCAGGCGACGGGCCCCGTGGTGTTGAGGCTCGTGCAGCGCAGCAGGATTTCTTTAAGGCCAACCCGCAAGACTCAGATAGAGATTTTCTGCATCATGCGTTTCGCTCGGCTGCTGCGCATCAGGGCCTTGATCGGGTGGTGGGCGAGGGGTTTAGTCCTCTCTGGCTAGTTGATCCCTCTGCCGACGCGTGTAGTGAACTGATAGCGCTTTTTCGGAAAACTACCGAAGAAGGTGTCTTGCTATTGGAGTTCACCGACCCGCAGCTAGACACCCGGTTTCTTGGCGACTTGTACCAAGACCTGTCGGAGTTCGCGAAGAAGACGTATGCACTGTTGCAAACTCCAGTGTTTGTCGAGGAGTTCATTCTTGACCGAACCTTGGAGCCTGCCATTGAGTCTCATGGGTTGGCCCGAACCAAGCTGATTGACCCAACCTGCGGCTCTGGGCATTTCTTGTTGGGGGCATTTGATCGCCTGTGGCAGCGATGGGCCGAGGCCGAGCCGGGGCAGGCCCCCGAAGTATTGGCGCAAAAAGCATTAGATGCTGTGTGGGGAGTTGATCTCAATCCGTTTGCCGCGGCTATCGCAAGGTTCCGCCTACTGGTTGCAGCCCTTCAGCGTTGTGGGATTACCCGCTTGGCTGATGCACGCGATTTTGTGATTCATGTAGCAGTTGGCGACTCACTGCTCTGGGGCGCACCTAAGCAAGAACTCATTGGGATGGAAGGTTACGGCCGCGCTGCCGATCATTTGTACTTGTATGCCACCGAAGATTCTGAGTCTCTTCGCCAGACCTTCTCTCAGAGCTACGCAGCGGTCGTAGGTAACCCCCCGTATATCGTGCCCAAGGATCCGGCTGCGAACGCCGCCTACCGAGAAGCGTATGGCTCGTGTAGGGGTAAATATTCCCTCGGTGTGCCCTTCACTGAGTTGTTCTTTTATCTTGCGAACAAACCCAACCCATCCACCGGATCGCCAGCTGGCTCCGTTGGTTTGATCACTGCGAATTCATTCATGAAGCGCGAGATGGGTAAGAATCTGATTGAGAAGTACTTCCCACACTGGGACCTCACGCATGTGGTTGACACCGCTGGTGCGTACGTCCCGGGTCACGGCACTCCAACGGCCATCCTGTTTGGCCGTAACCAGGGCCCCGTGGCAAACACAATCCGGACGGTCATGGGCGTCCGCGGCGAACCCTCCGCTCCAAGCGACCCAACCAAGGGCTTGGTCTGGACAGCTATCGTTGACCAGATCGACCGCCCCGGCAGCGAGAGCGAATACATCAGCGTCAGCGACACAGATCGACGCAGGTTCGCTACGCACCCGTGGAGCATCCGCGGCGGCGGCACAGCCGAGTTGAAGGACCTCATCGAATGGGCCGCTACTGGCACCTTGGGCTCAAGTTCGACGTCGATCGGCTTCGCAAGTTTTCCAGGCGCCGATGAAGTGTTCTTCGGGCCGAGGTCATTCAATGCGAGGACACACGTCGCCCCGTCGAAACCAGTGGTGCTCGGCGACTGCCTCCGTGACTTCGCTGCCACACCTGACACATGGGCGTTCGCCCCCTACGACCAGGCTTTTCAGCTCTTACCGCTCGACACTCTCGCTCCTTGGTACCGCCACATATGGCGGTATCGCACCAACCTCAACGGTACCGTGTCGTTCGCTGGCAAGACCCGTGGCGAGATGGGTGACGACTGGTGGGGTTGGTATCGGTGGCTGCCGAACAAGTACCGCATTTCCCTCTCGATTACCTATGCGTTTGTGGCTACGCATAACCATTTTGTGCTTGACCGCGGCGGCAAGGTGTTTAAGCAGTCGGCTCCTGTGATCAAGTTGCCAGAAGGGGCAACGCTGGGGGACCACCTAGGGCTGCTAGCGCTTCTCAACTCCTCTGTCGCCTGCTTCTGGATGAAGCAGGTCTACCAACCAAAGGACCTCTCGCCCGAAGCCTGGGCGACAAGGTTTGACATTGATGGTACGAAGTTGAAGCAGTTCCCGTTGCCCGATACTGCGCGTCCGGTGGCGTTTGGTGCGGCTCTTGATGATCTTGCAACTGAGCTGTCTGCGCGGCAGCCATCGGCGGTGGCTAATGCCGAGGTGCCGTCTCGAGCGGTCCTTGATGCTGCACAGGCAGAGTCGGAGCGACTGTTTGCTCGGATGGTTTCGATGCAAGAAGAGCTTGATTGGCACTGCTTGCATCTCTATGGGCTGATCGATACTCACTTGACTGCACCAGAGGGTCAAGAAGCCCCACCGCTGCTCTTGGGTGAGCGGGCATTCGAAATTGTGTTGGCGCGCAAGATGGCTGCGGGCGAGGCCGAGTCGGCATGGTTTAGCCGTCACCGCTCAATGCCTATCACCGAGCTGCCAGCCCCTTGGCCCGATTGGTACCGCACCTTGGTCGAACGACGGATTGAACTGATCGAGGCAGACCGCAACATTGCTTTAGTAGAGCGACCGGAGCACAAGCGTCGTTGGAACCAGACCCCATGGCAAGATCTTGAGCAGGCTGCTTTACGTGACTGGTTGTTGGATCGCTTAGAGGATCGTGGCCTGTGGTTTGATGGCGACATGGCACATGTGCGCACGGTTGCGCAGCTGGCCGGTTCTGTGAGCGTTGATCCTGATTGGATGGACGTTGCACGTGTCTGGGTGGGCCAGGTAGAGATCGATGCTGCATCGGTGGTGGCCAAATTGATAGCCGACGAGCATGTGCCAGCCCAAGCTGCGGCGCGTTACAAACCCTCGGGTGTAAAGAAGCGTGCAGAGTGGGAACGTACTTGGGATCTTCAACGCGCTGAGGACCGTGGCGAAGACATCGGGCGTATTGCGGTGCCGCCTAAATATGGCAGCGCCGACTTTTTGAAAGCTTCGTATTGGAAGCAGCGCGGCAAGCTAGATGTGCCGAAAGAACGCTTTGTTTCGGTAAACTCAGCTGAGCGTGCTGCATCTGATGGTGATGCGACGATGGTACTGGCATGGGCTGGGTTTGATCACAAACAGCTGGCAGCAGCGCTTGGCACGTTGTTGTTTGAGAGGCAGTCCAAGGACGGCTGGACAGGCGACCAACTCATCCCGCTGATCGTTGCGTTGAACGAGGTTTTGCCCTGGGTAGAGCAGTGGTTTCCCGAGACAGATCCGGATCTAGGCGAGCCCTTAGCTGCGTTCTATCGTGGCCTAGTGAATCAGGAACTGGACAAGATGGGAAAGACCACGGCCTCGTTGGCCGAGTGGGCTCCGCCAGTTACCGCACGGGCGCGCAGTACTCGCGCTGCCAAACAAACTGAACTAGTAACCGAGGACTGAGGCCACCCCATGCTTTTACGCGACGCAATCAACATTCCTGAAGCTGTTCAACAAGGCGACCTTGTGTTCAAGCTGGCGAACGCAACAGCTGACCCTCAGCGAACCATCGACGAGTACGTGGTGACCCCACAACTCGTCGGAGCCTTCCTAGAGGCAACAAACATCATCGGCTCTGCAGTGACAGAGGGGAGATCGAAAGCAACCTTTCTGTCGGGCAGCTTCGGTTCGGGTAAGTCCAACTTTATGGGGGTGCTGCAACTTCTCCTTGATGCCGAGCCAGCGGCGCTGGCTAAGCCTGAGCTTGCCGAAGCTGTTGAGTCGCTCTCTAAGTGGCGGGTGGAGCACAAGTTTCTCACCGTGCCGTTTCACCTGATCGGTGCCACCTCTTTAGAGAGTGCCATCTTTGGCAAATACGTGGCACACATGCGTGAGCTGCACCCCGAGGCACCCATGCCCGACGTATTTGCAGACGAACCAATCCTAGAGAACGCTGATTCGCTACGAGAACTGATGGGCGATGAGCCGTTCTTCGAGGCACTCGCAGGTTCAGCGGATGGCAGTGCAGCAGACTCTGGATGGGGCGACCTAGCAGGTTGGAATGCACAGCGTTACGAGGATGCGCGAAATGAGCCAGGAGGAGGTGAGAACCGGAGCCTGCTGGTGCAGACCCTGCTGACGACACTGCTGTCCTCCTTCGCTGAACGTGCTGCCGCAAACCGTGACGGCTATGTAGACATGGAATCTGGGCTGGCGGCAATGAGTCGCCATGCGAGCGATTTGGGCTACTCGGGGCTCATCTTGTTTTTGGATGAGCTGATTCTCTGGTTTATGTCACGCATGGCTGATGCTGCGTTCGTCTCAGCTGAAGCCTCCAAAGTGTCGAAACTGGTAGAGGCAAGCGATGCCTCGCGACCCGTGCCAATCATCAGCATCATCGCTAGGCAGCGCGACCTGAGAGACCTAGTTGGCTCGGACGTGCCCGGCGCAGAAAGGTTGGGCTTTGTCGCCCAACTCAAGTTTCAAGACGGCCGATTTTCTGACATCAAACTTGATGACTCCAACTTGGTGCTCGTGGCTCACCGCAGGCTTTTGCAACCAAAAAACTCTGAGGGAGCAGACGCGCTAGCCAAGGCGTTTAGCAGTCTGAGCTTGTCTGACTCGCAGCGTGACGCGCTGCGAGGCGCAAACGGCACGGACGAGGACTTTCGCCTGACGTATCCGTTCTCGCCCTCGTTTCTTCAGATCGTGGTTGACGTAGCCGGTGCATTGCAGCGGACTCGAACAGGTCTGCGCGTGCTGCTCGACCTGCTGGTGCGTAATCGCGATGTGTTTGAAGTTGGGCAG